>DUKA01000174.1 GCA_013329615.1 Candidatus Bathyarchaeota archaeon | reverse complement strand
GCACCCGCCTCGTCGGCAGGACGATAACCGACCCCAACCACGTCTACTCAATCTGGGAGCAGGAGTACAGCGGCTTCTACGACGAGGGGCTCTGCTTCGTCTTGACGATGCACCCTCAGATAATCGGGCGCCCCTCGAGGATTGCGATGCTTGAGAGGCTCATCAGGAGGATGAGGAGCGACCCGGGTGTCTGGTTCGCCCGCGGCAGGGACGTCGCGGAGCACTGGCTGAAGAAGAGTTAGGCGTGGCTCGCCTTCACCATCTTCGCGACCTCGGCGACCTTCCTGCCTAGGCCGCGGCTCGACCTGAGCCCAAGCTCATCCTCAAGCACGGCGTCCCTTATCCTACTCCTCTTCGGGTAGGTGACGGCGCCGCCCCCGTAGTAGCAGCCGGGCGTCTCGACGAGTCCGGAGCCGACGACTATCATGTCGTGTACGAGGTAGTAGGCGTGTATCATCTGGATTGATGTCTCTTGCCCGCCGTTCCTGTTGTACCCGACGGCGATGGCTCCGCCCACCTTGTTGGATAGGCCTCCACCGTAGCCCGTCCTCGCGTACCTGACGAATGGCTCCGTGCGGTCGAGGAATGTCTTCAACTCCCCGGTTATCCCGCCGAAGTAGACGGGACTGCCGATGATCATGCCATCGCAGGCTGCGAGGCGGGGGTAGACCTTCTCCATGTCGTCGTCGAAGCTTGGGCAGCCGCGTCTGCTGTCCTTCTCGTCGAAGCATCTGAAGCAGGCGATGCAGGGGTTGACCTTGAGGGGAGCCACGTGGAGTGTCTCGGTCTCCACGCCTCCGACCTCCTCCGCCGCCTTCAGCGCCTCCTTGACGAGTATCTCCGTGTTGCCGTGCCGTGGGCTGCCCACGATGCCGAGGATGCGAACCTTATCCGCCAATCCTGTCCTCATCGCCTTTTTATTAATAGAAGGCGTTTAATCGATTAAAACTTTAGAGGCATCGACTTGGACGCGAAGAGTATCGCCGGATACGTTGACGGTGGCTCCGTCAGGGATCTTCTCAGGGACATGGTGAGGGAGGCGAGCGTCAACCCGCCGGGCGGCGAGGCCGGCTGCGCCAAGGTAGTGGCGGATAAGCTGAGTGGACTCGGCCTAGACGTCGAACTCGTCGAGAAGGAGTTGGGGAGGACGAACGTCGTCGGGCGCCTCAGGGGGACGCGGGGCTCGCCGGTCCTCCTCTACAANNGGGACCGCCGACATGAAGTCGGGCGTCGCCTCTATGGTCGCCGCCGCCGAGGCCATCGTGAAGTCGGGGGCGAAGCTCAAGGGCGACCTTCTCATCACCGCCGTCGCCGACGAGGAGACTGGGAGCGCTAAGGGCACGCGCCACCTCATAGAGAGAGGGCTCAAGGCCGACATGGCGGTAGTTTCGGAGCCGACCGACCTGCGCATCGAGATAGCCCACAAGGGCATACTCTGGGCGGAGATAACCACAAAGGGGAAGGGAAGCCACGCCTCGCGCCCGCACCTCGGGGTCAACGCCGTCGACAAGATGCACGCAATCATCTCAGCCATGCACGACATCAAGCTAGAGGGCTGGAACCCACTCTTCGACGTCCCCCAGCCAGTCCTGAGCGTGACCACGATAAGCGGCGGGACGAAGATCAACGTCACCCCCGACCTGTGCAAGATCGAGTTCGACAGGCGGCTGCTGCCGGGGGAGACTCCCGAGTTCGCCCTGAAGCAGATACAGGACGCGATCGCGAAGGTCAAGGCAGAGGACCCGACGCTCGACGCCTCGATCAGGGTGATCGAGGAGTGGCCCGCCATGGAGGTGGCGCCAGAGGCGAAGATAGTGCAGAGCCTAGCCAAGGTCGTCGAGTCCCGCACTGGGGCGAAGCCCAGGTTCTTTGGGAAGGCGGCGGGCACGGACGCCTCGTGGCTCGTCAGGGACGCCAAGATACCAACGGTGCTGTACGGCCCCGGCGACCCGCGCCTAAGCCACACACCGGACGAACACGTCGAGCTTGAGAAGGTGACCGAGGCGGCGAGGGTGTTCGCCGTCCTCGCAGGTGAGACGCTGGGCGTCGAATGACGCCGTCATTTTTCGCCGACTAACCTATCGAGGAGGCGCCTGAAGCTCGATTTCGTGTCGAGAACCTCCACGCGTGTCGCGCAGGCGTCGCAGCCTGTGCGTGGGGTGGAGATGTCCAGCTCCGCGGTGGTGACGTCTTGCAGGTGGTTGAGTGGTTTACAGAGTAGACATATGTTGACCTCGCCGCTGAGCCTTTGGGTCTTGTGGAACCTCATGGCCTCGCCGGCGGATTCGAAGCGGAACCAGCCGCCGTTCGCCTTCATCTCGTTCACGCCCTTGCGCTCAGTTGCCTTGGGCTCGATGTGGATGCACTCTCCCCTATGAAGGGTCGCGGCACTCCTCTGCAGGTCGACGTCGAGCCAGAACATACGAATCTGAGAAGATGAAGCGGTTAAAAAACTTGATTGGCTACCTGCGATTCTTCGCCGCCTGTTCCGCGGAGGTGGCTATCTGCTCAGGGGTCAGGCCGAACTCCTTGAGGAAGGCGTCGGCGTTTCTGCTTGAGCCACCGTAGACGTCGGGTGCGCCCAGCCTCTTGACTGGGACCGGGTACCTCTCCGAGAGCGCCTCCGCGACGGCGCCGCCGAGCCCACCGTAGACCGAATGATCCTCGACGGTGACGACGGAGCCGGTCGCCTTCGCGGCGGAGACGAGAGCATCGGCGTCGAGGGGCTTCACCGTGTGGACGTTTATGACGCGTGCCTCGATCTTCTTCTCCTTCAGGATGGCGGCTGCTTTGAGTGAGGCGTCGACCATGGGGCCGAAGGCGGCGATCGTTAGGTCGGAGCCCTCGCGCATCGTCTCGGCCTTGCCGAGCTTGAACTTGTAGCCCTTCTGTAGGATGGGTTCCTTGTCCCTGCGTAGGCGCATGTAGAAGGGGCCGCCCGCGGCGAGTGCGGCGTCGAGGGCGTTCTTTGTCTCCTCGGCATCGGCGG
>DUKA01000078.1 GCA_013329615.1 Candidatus Bathyarchaeota archaeon | reverse complement strand
TCATCGGTCTCGCCGGGGAAGCCGCAGATGATGTCGGTCGCGATCCCCGCGTCGGGTATCTCATCGCGGAAGCGGGTGACGAGTTCCTTGAACTCGGCGATCGTGTACTTGCGCCTCATCCTCTTGAGGACCTCGTTGCTTCCCGACTGGACGGGGATGTGCAGGAACCTGTAGACCTTCTCGCCCCTGAACGCCTCGGCGAGGTCGTCGAAGATGGGGAGCGCCGAGTTCGGCGTCGTCATCCCAACTCGAATCATGAACCTACCATCGATCGCGCTAAGCCTGTTGATCAGCTCGGGGAGTCTCACGCCGCCCGAGTCGTACGCCGCCGTATCCTCCGCGGTCACCCAAATCTCCCTGCACCCCGAGGCGACCGCCGCTTCAGCATCCGCGATAATGCCCTCGGGTGGGAAGGAGTAGAGCCTGCCCCTCGCCACCTTGACTATGCAGTAGCTGCAATTCCCAAGACACCCAGCAGCGATCGGAGCTATATGTATCAGCCCGCTCCGCCGTTCACGGGGCAGACACGTCCTATCGGGGGACGTTCCATCGAGGTAGACCGCCCTACCGCCGGAAGCCGCGCACTCGACAGCCTCGGGAATTCTCGCCACGTCGTCCGGCCCGACCATGCTCGCGCCGGGCAGCGTCTCCTCGACGAGCCCCCGCAGAGCCTTGGGCATGCACCCCGCGACGACGACGCGCCTATCCCCGAGTTCGCCGAGTCTCCGGACGATCTTCGTCTCCGTCGGCGTCTTCACTATGCAGGTGAGGATGACGAAGACATCGGCTTGGTCGGCGGAGTCTACGAGTGTGTGCCCCGCCTCGGCGAGTAACCCCGAGGCTATCTCGGCGTCCGCCTGGTTGGAGCTGCAGCCGTAGACCTCGACGTGTACCCTCACCAAGCCGCTTTCAAGACAGACGGGGAGGCGCCCCAGATAAAAGCCATGCTACGCCTTCTGCAGGAGGCGCCAGAACTTGACGAGCCTCTCCCCGAACCCTATACCCGCCCCAGCGACGCTCGTCCGCCCCTCCCTTATCGCCTCGATGACATCCTCCGTCTCACGGGACGCCGACTCGACGACCGTGTATGCCCGCCCAAACGTCTCGGGGATGTGTGAGTCACTTCCCCCCGTCTGGGGCAGACCGAGCCTCTCCGCCAACCCCCTGTTCCAGCCCATCACGGTCCCAAACGGGATCTGGGCGGCGTTCGCCACCTCGATCGCGTCGAACGACGCCTCCTCCGCCTCCTTGAACTTCACGTGGCTCCTCGGGATCGCGTACGGGTGGGCGAGCACCGCCATCGCCCCCTGGGCGTGTATCCTCTCAACGGTCTCGACTATGGATAACCCGGACGGCACGACATCAAGGGGATCCAAGCAGACTATATGCGCTCCCCTCACCGTGATCTCGAGTCCGGGAACGACAACAAGCCCCCCACATGAAGCCCTCGCCTCGGCCAGCGCGCCGACTGAGTCGTGGTCACACACCGCGTAGCCATCAAACGACAGGGCGCGACACCTGGCATTTATCTCGCCGAGTGAACTCACAGCGTCCCTGCTAAACCGGGTGTGGACGTGAAGATCAAGCCTCAGAGAGACCCTATCCAACCAGCCACACCCCCCAACAGAGACAGCGATGAACCATTAAACGTTTTACGAGGAAGCCTAAAAGCTGGGGGGAAGACCCGGGCGGCTCCCGGCGTCTTACTTGTCTGGGGAGAACGATGCCCAGATGACCACTATCAGGAGGGTGAGCACAGAGCCACCGAGGCCCGATAGGAACCACTCGGCCGTGAATATGTCCGGGAACATGTTCACCAGCACTGGTAACAGCTGCTTGTATGCCCAGTTCGCGAGGATCCCCCCAACGAAGCCGAGCACGGCGAAAACGCCGAAAACGGTCCATCTACCTGCCATACGTATTCAACCTTGCTGAAAGATTGCCCGGTTTTGTATATTAAGGGTGCTATATTGATAAAATGCTTAAAGCGATAAAAATCATACCATTGATGAGCGATATTTGATTTATCGGTGCAATAGTTACTCTCATTGTCCGAATATGCCATTACAATACGATGTTAAATGAGACCTGTGAAAGTGAGTGAAAGTACCCGTTTCTTTACATCTGCGATACAACACTTCTATGCCATTTACACGTCGATTCTATCTTCGAGCGTAATCTATAATGAGCTTCGGTAATAGATGGGAGAAGAAAGAAGAACCGTCCTTTTCCGCAAAGGTGAAGGACGCCGTCAGGCCCCCGGGCCCCCTCAAGCCCCGCCTAGACGCCGCCACCAAGCGGATCGAGATGCAGATCCAGCGCCTCGATCAGGCGAGCAACCGCTTCCAGGAGCGCGATAAGACGATCTTCAACAGGATCGTCGACGCCTACTCGAAGCACGACACGGCCCGCGCGAACGTCTTCGCGAACGAGCTCGCCGAGATCCGCAAGATGGAGAAGATGATCTTCCACGCCAAGCTCGCCCTAGAGCAGATCACGCTGCGCCTCAAGACCGTCACGGAGCTGGGTGACGTCGCGGTCACCCTCTTGCCGGTGGTTGGTGTCATAGGTGACATCAAGTCTGGCATGGCGGCGATCAGCCCACAGGCTGAGAAGGAGTTGGGTGAGATCGGTAACCTCCTCAGCGGCATCGTCGTCGACGCGGGCGCGGTGACTGGGATGACCATCAACTTCGAGTCGGTGAACGAGGACTCGGCCAAGATATTGGACGAGGCCCAGACGATCGCCGAGTCGAGGATGAAGGACACATTCCCAGAGCTGCCGGGCGGCCAGAGCAAGGTCGGCACGGGTCTGGGCGACAGAGTCTAAAGAGGGAGCGAATCAAGCATGGAATCGCGCCTCTCCCCCGCTTTTTTCAAGGCCCCCACAGTGGGGGCGCTTGGCCCATGCGATAACGGGCCCAATTCTAGTCAAAGTTAGAGGAGATTATCAAGTTGGGAATACTGAACCGCCAACAGAGTATCCTTCCCACCCCCGAGTCGATAAACGAACTCAAGCGCCAGAGCATGAGACTCGAACAAGTCAACTCAAAACTCAGGGAACGAGACCGGACCCTGTTTGAGATGGTGGGCAAGGCGGTTCAGAGAAAGGACACAATACGCGCACAGATGTACGCCAACGAGCTGAGTAAGGTGCGCCACGTCAAACACGTGGTCGCGCAGAGCCAGCTAGCCATAGACTGCATAACCATCCGCATCGAGAACTTCCTCGACCTCTACCAGGTCGTACAGGAGATGCGTCCCATCTCCGAGTGCGTCAAGGAGGTCAGCGCCGACGTACAGAAGGTCATGCCACAGTTCGCCTCCGGCCTCGAGCAGCTCAACCAGGT
>DUKA01000176.1 GCA_013329615.1 Candidatus Bathyarchaeota archaeon | reverse complement strand
CCTCAGTATCTTGCATGTGCCGACGCTGCCCCCGATGGCAAACTGCCAGCTCCAGCTTATCTTGTAGTTTAGGGGGTTATAGTAGCCAGGGGTCCCCTTCTGTGGGAAACCTCCGCAGGCGACGTAGAGCTTCTCGACGCTGTCGAGCTTGCGGGAGCCGACGCCGAGCAGTATCCTGTCGGTGCCGACGTCGAGGCCGCAGTGGGGGATTACCGTGACGCCCGCCTTTTTCGCCGCGGCGTCCATGCTGAATACCGTGTTGAAGTCGGCGGCGATGTCCGCCCAGTTCACCCCCGCCTCGATTGTGGCGCTGATGGCTTGGTCGCAGAACGTCCTCGGAATGGCGGCGGCCACGATGTCGAAGCCCTTGATCAGCTTTACCGTGGCCTTCTTGTCGGTGACGTCGAGCTTCTCAGCTCCCTTGATCTTGTCGCTGCCGACCCTCTTCGTCGTCGCCTTCGCCGCCTCTATGTTGGCGTCGGCGGCGACGATCTCGTCTACCTCCTTCTGGGCGGTTAGGTCCTTGAGAAGACCGTAGCCCATTTTACCTGTGCCTAGGACGAGCACCTTCATGGAATATCCCGATTACTGGCTGGGGGTGTGGGATAAAACACCTGCGACCTGCGCCTTGGTCTACTCCTTGTCTACTTCCCAGCCGTTTCTATCCATCTCTTCGAGGAAGTCGACTAGGTGGTTAACGAGGGTGTCCCACATCAGTATGCCCTTTTCGGAGGTCGCCTTCGTAGGGTCGCCGGTGACGCCGTAGGGAGTGATCTCTCGGAAGAGCCACTTGACCTGCACGTGGGCGGGGAGGTCGGGTATGTGCCCCTTCGCCTTGCTCATATTGACGAGTTCTGGGGCGACCCTGAGCATCATGCTCGTCTCCCCCTCGCCGGCGTGGCCGAGGCCGCCCCAAGCCTCGAATGTGCCCGGCGGCAGGAGGTCGCCAGCGGTTACCCACCACGCCTCGAGCGCCGCCACCTTGAACTCGGGGTGCTCCGTCCTGTACTCGCGGGTGGCCGCCTCGAGGGCCGGGATGTTGCCGTCGTGCCCGTTTATGACGAGGAGCCGCTTCACACCGTGGGCGTTAAGCGACTCCATGAGCTGCTTCAGCACCCTGATGAGCGTCTCAGTGTCGATGGTGAGGACCATGGGGAAGCTGGAGTAGTGGTGGCTCATCCCGTAGGGCATGACGGGGAGCTTGAGCATGCCCTCGACCCTCCCCGCGACCGCCGCCGCGAGGCTGTCGGCCACAAGCGTGTCCGTCCCGAAGGGCAGGTGCTCACCGTGATACTCGGTCGAGCCGATGGGCAGCACAGCCTTATCGAAGTAGGCGTCCTTCAGCCTGTACCCCATCATCCTGAGCAACTCCGTGTCGTTCAAGGGAATCAAGGGTGATCGGAGCCGCATAGAATTAAAGAACTCCGCCCGATCCCCGCCCGGAGCCGTTCAGCCGAGGGTGTCCTTAATCGCCTTCACGATGATGTCCGGCGGGACCGGCTTCAACAGAATCTTCTCGAAGAGGTCCTCAGGCGTGTCCTCATCCCTCGTATAGCCCGTGAGGAAGATGATCTTGATGCCGGGTTTAAGCACCCTCATTCTCTTCGCCACCTCGTGACCGCGCATGTCCGGGAGCATGTAATCGAGGAACACGAGGTCGTAGTCATTGGTTTTTACCTTATCGAGGGCGGCTCCACCGGTCGCCGCGGCATCCACCGCGTAGTCCTCGTCGACGAGGATGTAGCCGAGTATCTGGCTGCTTATCTCGTCGTCGTCAACCAGAAGCAGGGAACCCCTCGCCATACTAAATTTAGTTTATCCGCCTTTTTTATCTATGATGGATCTGAAATATTGATTAATCTCTCCTGTTCGAGAGGACAATCGTTACCCTCGTGCCGACGTCGAGGGTTGAGTCTACCCTGATCATGCCCCCGAGTGCCTCGATTACCTCCTTGCTGGAGAAGAGGCCGAGACCCGTCCCCGTCGGCTTCGTGGTATAGAAGGGCTGGAAGAGCTTGCCCATCTCCCCGGGCTCGATGCCTATACCCGTGTCCTCGACCTCTATATGTATCGAGTCGTTGACCCTCCCGCTGTTTATAGTGAGCGTGCCGCCCCGCGGCATGGCCTCCACCGCGTTCCTGATCAGGTTGTCGAGGACCCTCTGAAACTTGGCCACGTCGAGGAGTACGGCGAGGAACTCCTCATCGACCTTTATCACGACCTTGATGTTTTCGGGTATCTTCGCCATTTCGACGGCCGCCTCGATGACGTAGCGCAGGTCGGTGACCGTTATCTTCAGCGCCCCGGTCTGGGTCTTGCTGCTGATGTCTTCTATGGTGGATACCGCGTTCTCCACACTCTCGTCTATCATGTCGGTGAGGGCTTCTGCCTTCTTCGGGTCCTCGCGCAGCAGGTATGTGGCGTTCCTGATGACCTGCAGGGGGCTCCTGAGGTCGTAGCGGATCGAATTTATAACCCTCGACGCGCCCGTGAGGAGCTCCTTGAAGTGTTCCCTCCTCAGCCCCTCGACCTCAGTCCTCTGAGTGAGTTCCTTCTCCCTCGCTTCTTTCATTGAGTCGAGCATGTTGTTGATGTCCCGGCTGAGGGATGCCTGCTCGTCGTCACCGGTGACCTGTAGGCGCTCGTCGAAGTCCTTCTTCTTGCCTATCGCGGCGACCTTCTCGCTGAGCGAGACCATCGGCCTCACGAAGATGTAGTCGTCAACGACAAGGCCGACAACGCCGACCATCAGACCGATCACGAGGAAATACATCAGGAATGATTGCACTGCCGCCTGCCCTTCCCGGTAGATGTCTCGGGGTAGACTGATCTTTAACATCATGGCTGACTGGCCCGCGTAGTCGTCGAGTACCATGTATCCGTTGATCACGTTAGAGTCGACTGGCATGGTCGCGACGGGGCTCTGCGACGTGATGGCCCCGAGGGCCGCTTGGTAGTCACTTGGTAAAACTGAATCGAGCTGTTTTACGTCGATCTCTATGTTCATTATGGCGGTCAGCCGAAGAAGCTCGGCCTCGTCGATGTATCTCCCCGTCACGAGTGTCCCACGCAAGGGGCCCGTCTCGCTGCTCGTTATTATCGGGTGCGAGGAGAACATGAGAAGCCCCTCAGAGATGGAGATTATTCCACTCACTGAGTCCTCGTCTCCCTCCGCCAGTAAGTCCTTACCAGACAAATCGCCAGTGAAGGCGGATGGTATCTCCACCTCGACGTCCTCGTTCAGGTCAATAGCCTTAGCGAACACAACGTTACCGGAAACATCGTAGTAGATCATCAGGTTAATTCTGTTTGTTCTGAACGTCGTGTCGATGAGGTTGGACCCGATATATGAAGGATTTTTGTCGACTACGAATTGGTAGCTGTCGTCCCAGGACGCCCAATCGTGGGCGAAGGCGTCTATCCTCGCAATCTCCGCACCTATGATGTTGCTGACTCTCTGTAACTCCTGATTGACCTCGTTTTGTTCAAGAACATTGTATCTTTCGAATACCGCGATGTAGCTGAATGCGTAGAGTGTGAAGATCAGAGCTCCGATCAGAACGCTCAGGATTATAATGAGCTTCAGTCGGAGTTTCAATCCGCGTTCACCGTTTTCCTATGAGTGACTTATCTGAATGATAAATATTATCATGACTGTGGGCGGGTGGTCGTGAAGCCCGGTTCGAGTTCGCTGATCGCTGTCGTGAGTATTTTTATGAGGTTTTCCAGGTCGCTTGGCGCGAAGACCTCTACTGGGCTGTGGCTGTAGCGGCGCGGGATGCCTATCGTGCATGCGGGTATGCCTCCGCGTGTCTGCATCATCGTCATGGCGTCTGTGCCTCCGCTCATAATACCCACCTGGTGGGGGATGCCATGCGCCTCGGCCGTCCTCCTGAGCCACTTGTGGACCTGCTGACTCTGTATCCTGACCCTGTCACCCAACTCGCCCACGTGTAGACCCGCGCCCTTCCCAACCTCGTAGAATAGGTCACGCATGTTCACGTCGGGTTGGAAGCCGGCGGGGAAGGTGTCGACGGCTACGGCCATGTCGACGTCTAGGTCGTGCAGGCACGTCTCCGCGCCACGGAGCCCGATCTCCTCCTCGACGGAGCCTATGTAGTAGACGGTCGCCTTCGGGCGCTTCTTCGCGAACCGCTTGGCGATCTGTATCAGGGCGGTGCAGCCCGCGCGGTCGTCGATGCTCGGGCTGGCTATGAGGCCGTTCGCGAGCTTCACGGGGGCGGTGGCGTAGGTGATAGGTGTGCCGTTCCTGACCCCCATGGCTATCGCCTCCTCCCTGCTCCGGGCCCCGATGTCTATGTACATGTCCTCTATGGGAGGGATCGTATTCGCTTCCGCGGGGGTGGTTATGTGCCCGGGCTTCATGCCGACGACGCCCACGATGGGGCCCTTCTCGGTGAGTATCTGCAGGTGCTGCCCCTGTATGGCTCGGGTGACGCTTCCGCCGATCTTCCTGAACCTGACGAAGCCCGTCGCGTCTATGTTGAAGACTATAAAGCCTATCTGGTCGAGGTGGGCGACGAGGGCGACCTTGGGCGCCTTTGGGTTTCCACCCTTCTGGACGGCGATCATGTTGCCGCGTGGCGTGCCGTGTACCTCGTCCACGTAGGGCTTGATCTCCTCCATGAATGCCCTCATCATCGGCTCCTCGAAGCCCGAGGGAGCCTGAACCTCCACAAACCTAGTGAAGATGTCGAGAACGCTCTCTTCAACCATGTTCACGTTATAAGTCAGCGTGAGTTAAGGCATTTAGGGTCACAGGCGACGCATGCAAACCCTATTAATCATTATGACATTATCACTCCGAAGAAGCGATGCTCGAAAACATCCCCCCGAGTCTGCTATTCGCCCTCATCATTCTACTAATCGCAACCTCGTTCATAGTCTTCTTCAGGCTTCCCTCGGGGGTTTACAGGCAGAGACTCAGGGAAATACTGAAGCCTTTAGGCATCGTAGGGCTCGTACTTGGGCTAGCACTTCCCTGGGATCAGGGCTTGGGCTTAGTCGTGGCGATATTTCTCGCAGTTGTGCTATTCGTCCTATGCGTCTACGCCGTCGTCGTGCTCGAAGCCCCGCCGAGCCTAGTGAAGAGTGTCTGGATACGCCGAGACGTTGTCCGAGACTGGTTAATTTACATCTCGATCATCGCGGGGATCATAGGCATAGTCTCGACGCTTCTCTCGATAATCCTCCAATTCTGGAACATAACACTCGGCATCGAGATCCCCCTCGCCTTTGACACGATATCCGTCTCTGCAGCACTACTCGAGTCGATGATACCCATAACATCTTACAGAAAGATCTACAGCCTCATCTACCTACATCTGATGGATGAGGACGCGGACTCGGGAACCCTATCCCTGACAATCAAAGAAGCTGATTTCCCGATGATATTGAAGGACACGTCCTTCACGGAGTTTGAGGTCAGAGACTCGTTGGAGTCGCTTTTTGCTCAGGGCGCCGCGAAGAAGGTGGTATCAAAGGAAGGTCTCATTTTCGAGATATCTGATGACTGCCGTGCACTTCTGCGGGTGTCGCTCGAGGAGACCCGCGCTAAGATAAGGATAGGCGTCGAGAGGTACGAGGAGAAACTCGACGAGCTGCTCGAACACATTGAGCATGCCACCGTGAAGGATCACTTCAAGATCGTGAAGCGCATCGACGCCTTCGAGAAGGAGCTCATCGTCTTCATCGAGGAGAATTCGAGGTTCGAGGAGATATTACTGCTCAAGATGAGGCTCAATACTCTGTTAGAGTTGAAGAAGACGATGTACTCCGAGGAGATCGATTAGCCGATTTAGATGTCGATAACGTCGTCCTCGAGGCCGCCTCTCTGCTTCTTCTGGGTAGGCGGGTTGACCTTCTCCAGCATGTCGAAGACGGTCTCCATTTTCTCGTTGCTGAGTATCTCCTTGAACTCCTCGTACTCGGAGATGTCTCGGATGAGGAGCCCCTTGCGTTTGGTTGGTGCGCCTGATGCGTCTACTGGGTTTACCTCTATGGCGAGGCGGGCGGGCTGACCGCGGTAGGAGGGTAGCTTCTGTATGAAGACTCCGGGGATAGTGGTCTTGACCTTCGCCCAGTCTTTTCCCGTTGCTAGGAACTCCTGTAGTTTCTCGGACATGGGTAATGGCTACGCTGTGGCTGTATTCAAGCTTAGCCCCCCGGGGGAATTGGTTTAAGCGGAGTCACCCATCTCATACTATGTCTGATTCTCCGTTTATCTACCAGTTCAGGCGCTGGGGTGGCCCGGGTAGGCACGACGGCGTCGCGCCCAACGGCATGGTAGCCTCCAAGCACACGCTGATCGGTGAGGCGGGGTGCAAGATGATCAGGCGTGGCGGCAACGCCGNNCCCGTAGCCGCGGGCTTCATGGACTGTGTCGTCGAGCCCGCCATGAACGGCATAGGCGGCGAGGGGGTCATGGCGATACACCTCCGATCGGGGGAGAACGTCATCATCGACTACGTCGGCAGACCCTCGAAGGACTGTAAACCCGATATGTATGAGTTATCGGAGGCGAAGGAGCCCGGTTGGATGGGGTGGCGGGGCGTCAAGGGGGACGCCAACGTGATCGGTCACAAGGCGTGTGTCACCCCCGGCACAGTCGCCGGCCTAACCGAGGCACTAACACTCCACGGTACTATGAAGCTCTCCGAGGTCATGGCGCCCGCGATAGGCGTCGCGGAGGAGGGCTTCCCAGTAGGCTGGTGGACCGCGGGGTACATCTTCCAGCGGATGAGACTCTTCTCCCGCTTCACAGAGTGGGGGAAGACCTTCCTGCACGAAGGACGGTATCCCTACATCCCCTTCACGCACGACATGCCGAAGCCGGAGATGCTAGTCCAGAAGAACTTAGCGAAGTGCCTCAAGGCGATTGCGGAAGGCGGGAGGGACGCCTTCTACAAGGGTTGGATAGCCGACGCCATAGCCGACGACATGGCGGCAAACAGCGGCCTCATCACAAGAGAGGATCTCGCCATGTACGAGCCCGTAGTATCCCGACCAGAGCCCGGCACATATAGGGGGCACGAGGTGGTCTACGACCCCACACACGGCGGAACCACACTCGCCCAGATGCTGAACATACTAGAAGGTTACGACCTCGCCGGCTACGGCTTCGGCTCGGCGGAGCACCTCCACCTCGTCGGCGACGCCATCGGCTTCGCCTACGCCGACAGGTTCGAGTACATGGGCGACCCCGGCTGGGTAAAGGTACCACAGAAAGCGCTTGTATCGAAGAAGTATGCTGAAGAGCGAAGGAGGAAGATCAGTCTCGATAAGGCGGCGAAGATCGGCTTCGGCAAGCCGTGGCCCTTCGAGCCCAACCACACAACGAGCCTCGCCGTGGGGGACAAAAATGGCAACATGGTCTGCATAAACCAGACACTCGTCAACCTCTTCGGCTCAGGCGTCGTCGTCCCGGGGACGGGTATAACGATGAACAACGCCATGTACGGACTCAACCCCGAGCCCGGACACGCCAACTCCATAGACGGGCGGAAGAGGAGGATACAGAACGTCTGCCCGATTATTCTGTTGAAGGGCGGCGACGCGCTCCTCGCTGCAGGTGCGCCCGGCGGAAGAAACATACCCGTCGCCGTGATGCAGGTGATACTCCACGTCATCGACTTCAAGATGGGGATACAAGAGGCCATTGAGGCGCCGAGGTGCACACGCGAGACGGGGCGACTCTTCATAGACAGCAGGTTCCCCCCGGAGGTGCGCGATAAGCTCAGGACAATGGGCCACGATCTTGACTGGGTGGATGAGGAACTGCGCAGCTGGGCGCGCCCAGTCGGCGTACTCAGGGACCTAAAAACCAAGCAATTGCACGGCGGCGTCACGACGACCCTGACCAACTTCGAGTCCCGGGCCGTCGGCTGCTAAACTCTAAATCTTCCAGTCCAGATTCAGATGATTCTTCCACAGTAACTCCCTCAGCAGGCTCGCGATCGAGATCGTGAGCCAGAGTGGGTTGTAGATGAGGAAGAAGAAGATGAACTCGGGCAGGGAGAAGGCGTAGCCTAGTCTCTTAGCAAAGTAGTAGAAGACCACCGAGAATATCGCGATGACTAGGATCAGTGCTGTAAACGCCTTCAGCGCCGCCACGCCCGTCAGCATCGCCACGAGGGGGGGCAGGAACAGGAGTTGCTTTCCCGCGAGCATGAGGAGGGCGAAGCTCACGACGTTGACGTAGAGTGTGTCTGGGAAGGCGAGCGTCGCCGCGAACATCGGTAGGCTGGGGAATATGATCAGGAGGGCGGTTATCAGTATCTTCGGGTGGTCTATTATACTGCCAAGCAGCATCCTGTAGTTGTGGGTCAGCCAGTGTGCCTGCCCCGCTGCCCACCTCCTCCTTTGCTTCACCCAGACGCGCCAGCTGGGGGAGACCTTGTTGTAGACCTCGGTCGCCTCGGCGTAGCCGAAGCGCAACCCCGCTATGTATGTGCGGGTCGCCATGTCGAGGTCCTCACATATCTCCTTGCCGAAGCCGTTGAGGGTGCCCCACGCCTCCCTCTTTATGGCGAAGGCGGAGCCGTTGAAGCCGAGGCACCTGCCGAGGTACTTCGAGAAGAGTAGGTTCGTGAAGTTGGCGCTGAGATAATCGTAGTTGACTATCCGCGCCATGAATGAGTCCCTGATTATCTTCTTCTTTATCTCTATAAGGTCGAAGTCGTCCATCTCCTCGACGACGCGACCTATGAAGCCCTCCTGACGCACCTCAATGTCGCTGTCTAGGAAGATGATGACATCGCAGGGGGTTTCGGCT
>DUKA01000082.1 GCA_013329615.1 Candidatus Bathyarchaeota archaeon | reverse complement strand
CCTATTCTCCTTTTAGCACATTCTCTTGACGAGCTCGTTTATGGCTTCTCCCCTGTAGCCTAGCTCGCCTTTGTCTTTGTATGGGCGTTTGACGGTTCTCTTGAAGCCTTTCTTGGGGGGGTGCATTCTAAAGAAGGGCTTTATACCGTTGAGTTGGCTGAACTCGACCTCGCCAGCGACTATGGCTGCTGCGAGTTTTTCGATGCTCTCGTAGCCTAGGCGCTTCAACGCCTCTTCAGTCACCTTTTCGTCGCCGACCAGCTTTCCTCTTGTCTCGAGGAGGAGCTTTACGGTTTCGACGTCGGGTTCGCCCCAGGTGACGTAGTCTTTGACTTTGCGGAGCATGCCTTTGTATGATGGGCTTTCCTTAAGTATCGTCGCGTAGTTGTTGCGCTCCATTCTGAGCATCGTCAGTGTGGCTTCGACGGTCTTCTGTGCGTCGACTCCGCCCCTTATGCGGATGACAAAGAGTGTCTTGTCGGTCATCTTAGCTCGCCCACTCCTGGGGTGTCATGACCTTTCCAGTCTGTTTCAGTGCTTCGAATGCGGCGAATGCGAATGATGTAGTGGTTGTCGTTGTGCCCGTTGCCTTGGACCAGCAGTCTTTGATCCCGGCTAGTTGTAGGACCACCTTTCCGGTGTCGCCTACGACTAGACCGAGTCCTTGTGGACCGGGTAGAAGTGTGAGTACTACGCTTCCCGCCTTTCCTTCCACGCGGAAGGGGAGCGAGTGGGTTTCACCACATCCGCACTCCCAACTGCCGCAGCCCCTCTTTATGGGGTAGAGGTTGAGCTTTGCCATGCGGATTCCCTTCTCGATGGCGTTGCGGACGCGCTTCGCCTTCCCGGTGCCGAGGCCGATCAAGCCATTGCCATTGCCGACTGCGACGACTGCGCGGAACCTAGAGTTCTCGCCGGCGTCTGTCTGCTTCTGGACCATGGCGATGTCGATGACCTCATCCTTGAGGTCCTGGACGAGGAAGTCAATTACCTCGACCTCCCTGACCTTGTAGCCCTCGCGGAAGATGTCCTGTATGGAGGTGATCTGGCCTTCCTTGACCATCTTGCCCAGCTGCGTGCGGGGCACCCAGTCCTCTAGCGACGGGCCGTCTCTCTCGTATTCTCTACTCATTGTGCCCAGTCCTCCTGGATCTTCTTCTTCGTCTCCTCGAAGTGCTCGGGGAGAGACTCAGGTCTCAGACCCTTTCTGAGGTACATGGAGAAATACTTCTCGTAACCCTCGGAGTCGATGACCTTGGCGTAGTTTGCGATGTCTCCACCGTTGATCTTTTCTGGTGGCGGGATTATGTCGCTGTCGCAGGGGATGTTTAGACCCGCGTCGATTGCGCCTTTGACTACGGCGAATATTCTCGAGCCCTTGGTAGGTCTCTTGAGACCGAGGTCGAGGTAGGCGGTTTCGATTCCCTCTTTCATAGCCTTGTGTCCCGCTATCAAGCCAAGCAGGTAACCGGCGGGGATGCTCTTCCCGCCTGCCTGCCAACCGTACTTGTTTATGAGCTCGTTGGAAGCTGCTTGGGTTAGCACCTTATCACCGATGATCTCTGCCTTCACTACCTGGGCGAGTATTCCCTTGTTGGAGGCCCTGACGACGAACCTCGGGTTCTCTGATGTAGCAAGGATGCGTCTCGCCTGATAGTCGGTCTTTTGTTCTCTTCTTCGTCTGTAAGCGACTCTATAGTGTGCATCTTTAGCCAAAGCTACGCCTCCTTAGTTTCTGCTCGTTTATGTGTCTATCCAGCTCGGCGAGGCTGCGGAACTCTCCGCCCTTCGCCTTCATGTAGAGGCTACGGTAGGTTCCGACTGTTATTACGCGCTGGTCGCGGAGCTCCGTAAGTTTCCTCCTGAGTGCGCGTATGCGGTTCATCCAGCGCGTCTTCTCGGATACTTCCGCGTACATCTTACCTTTCTTCGTGCCCGCTCCGATCCTGCGACCGGTGCGCTTCTTCTGGGCTAGGACCCTGGCGCGTCCGCGGCTCGTACCGTTCTCTGGAAGCGCCTTTATTGTGCCTTCTCTGATGAATTTTCGTATCTCATCTCTCGTGATGGCGCCTTCCACGTCCTCGATCTTCTCTGGGTTGATCCAGACGCGGTTCACGCCCACCTCGAGGAGTGAAGCGGCTAGTCTACGCTGATTTGTGAGGTTCATTGCTTTTCCTCCTCAAGTTTTTCGAAGTCGGAGGGTTTAGGCTTGGCTCTCGTATTGAGTATCCTGACGCCGAGCTTCTCGGCCTCCGCGATTATGAGTGCCCTCTTCTTTCCTCCGACGGTCCTCGTTATCCTGGCGACCTGTGTCTCTGCGTTTATCGCCTTGAGGTCTTTTACCGTGCTGATGAGTACTTCTTCCTTGCCAGATGGGTGTAGTCCACGGACCGCTGCGGGTCCTCCCCAGCCTATGTTGGCTACCTTGGGCCAGCCCCTCTCGTTTGTGCGCATCTTGTTGTCGATGCCGCGGGGTTTCCTCCACCTGAGCTTGATCTTTACGAAGCGCCAAGACTCAAAGGCGTAGAACTTTGGCCTACTCTGGTTGAGTTTCTTCCTGACCCTGAGCAGTCTTCTCTTTGCGGTGTCACTCATCTTTCATTCACTCCTTACTATAGACGTAGATACCGTCTAGGAACTTTCTCAGGTCCTTTTTGTGTACCCTTGCCCGGGTCTGTATGTTAGCGGCTGTCTGGCTGACGTCATCGATGTCGATTCCCTCGAGTATGACGTCTTCCTGCTTTATGGTCACCTTCGTGTCCCCGAGTATGTCGGCGATGCGTGCCTTCCTCTCTCCAACGAAGTTCTCTATGTGCACCTGCTTGCCGACGACCTTGACGGCCGTTGGGAAGTGTACGAAGACGATCTTCATCTTGTAGACCCAGCCCTGGCTGACACCTTTGATCATGTTCTTTACGTGTGCGCTGATCGTCCCGACGAGGGCGGCCTCCGTCCTGCGCGGGTTCTCGATGCTCAGCTTGAGGGTGTTTCCCTCCTTTACCATGTTGAGCTTCGTGTGGGTGAAATCCTTCACGATCTTGCCCTTGGGGCCCTGTACCGTGATCTTTCTACCCTCTAGGGCGAGCTGGATGTTCTCCGGTATCTCAATGCTGTTCTCAACTATTTGTACAGACACGTGTGCTCACCTTAGTAGACGTAGGCTATCACGACGCCGCCGACGTTGAGCTCCTTTGCCTGTCGGTGGTCGATGACGCCCTTGGGGGTTGACAGTATTACGGTTCCGAGGTCTCGGCTGGGTAGGAAGCGTTTCTCCCATTTCTCCATCTCCTTGACCTTTGTGGAGTACCGGGGGTGTACGGCCTTGCACTCGTTTATGCGGCCGAATAGTTGTACGCGGAATTTACCCTGTCTTCCGTCGTCGATGAACTCGATCTCTCCTATGTAGCCCTTCTGCTGTATGAGGCGGAGGACCCTGCCTACGAGGCCGGAGGCGGGTGTGACTATGCACTCGTTCTTGCGCCTACCCTCGTGGTTCATTATCGTGTTTAACGCGTTAACTAGTGGGTCCATTCATATCACCTGTATTTCCTGAAGCCCATAGCTGGGGCGACCTCTCTGAAGCATTTTCTGCAGATGCTCAAGCCGTAGCGTCGGATGAGGCCGTTGTGGGTGCCGCATCTGATGCATGCTCTGCTACCTGGTCCTGTTGTGCGTTTCTTCTGCTCACTCATTGGCTGCTCCCACCTCGACGCCGAATTTCTTTGTGATGTACTCCATCGATTCTTCGGGGGTTACCTTGTGGTTCTTTCCTATCCTGGCGCGGGCGTGCTTCTTCTCGCCTATGTGGTATCCGGCGCGCTCGATTGTAACCATGACGTCCATGCCGGTGATCCCAAGGTTGGGGTCGTACCTCGTGCCAGGGATATCAATGTGTTCCTTTATTCCGAAGGCAAAGTTGCCGGTCTTGTCGAAGCTGCGGCCCTTGATCTTTTTGCCCACAGCCACTAAAGCCCTTGCGAGGAATGCTTCGGCTTTTTCTCCGCGGAGCGTCACCATGCAGGCGATTGGTTCCCTCTTTCTGATGTTGTAGCCCCTGATAGTCTGCTTCGCGAGTTGTTGACAGGCTTTTTGCCCTGTTAGTTGCTCCATGATGGTTTGAGCGTGGTCGAGCGGGTCGCCCGAGGCGCCCACACCTATGTTGACCACGACTTTACCGATCCTTAGAGCCCTCATAGGGTTGGTCTCTACGATTTCGGTTGACATCTTATTGACTCTCCGGTAGTGATATCAAAGGCTCCGTGGTTCCGATTGGGAAGACGTACTTTGTTAGTGTGCGTATGTCTTCGCCGCCCGGCGTCCTCACGGTAGCCGTCTTCTTCCAGCCAGGCTCGTCACCGAAGCCGATTATCATCCCGGTCTCACCCTGGGATCTTCCACCCGTGATGACGATCGGTAACTGGTCCTTGAACGATACGTGTTCCACGACCTCTTGGGAGGGGATCTTTAGCTTGAGAACGTCGTTAACCTTGTACTTCGCCTCCGAAGGGACACTTAGTGTCCTGCCGTCGTGGAGGCGCAACTGTGTCACGTTGTTCCTGAGCGTGGTCTTCCCGATTATCTTGCAGAGTTTGAACCCGATCTCGTCTCCCTTTATCTGGTGTAGCGCCAGGCGGCCGCCCTTTGTGGGGAGCACGCGGTAGCTCTCGCCTGCGTCAGGGAGGGAGATAACGTCCATGAGCCCGACTGGGAACTTGTCGTCGAGGCGGGGTTTGCCGTCGATCTTGATCTTGCCCTGTTTGGTGATCATTGCGGCTTCCCTGCGCGTCGTGGCGTAGTTGAGCATGTCACGGAGTAGAACCGTGATTGGGATGGAG
>DUKA01000177.1 GCA_013329615.1 Candidatus Bathyarchaeota archaeon | reverse complement strand
GCTTCAGCCTGTGCGCCATGCAGGTCACCGACTCCAGCTACGTTGCCCACAGTGAGGACCTCCTCTACAGGCAGGGCTTTGAGCAGTTCAAGCGCCTCAAGGGGGGCAAGGATTTCTTTACATTCCTCCACTCAGCGGGTGAGCTGGACGAGAGGAACGTCACGAAGAACTACGGCAACCGCCGCATCTACATCGACGTCACCGACGGGAAGGTCTATTCTGTCAACAATCAGTACGCCGGCAACAGCGTGGGGCTTAAGAAGCTGGCGTTGCGCCTCGCCATCTACAAGGCGAATCACGAGGACTGGCTCAGCGAGCACATGCTCCTAATGGGCGTGCACCCGCCGGGGAAGAGCAGGGTCACCTACTTCGCGGGCGCCTACCCGAGCGCATGCGGCAAGACGAGCACCGCCATGATCCCCGGGCAGAGCATAGTCGGCGACGACATCGCCTACCTCAAGGAGGACAAGGAGGGCTACTGCCGCGGAGTCAACATCGAGCAGGGCATCTTCGGAATCATACAGGACGTAAACCCCGTCGACGACCCCCTCATCTACAAGAGCCTAACAAGCCCACGGGAATTGATATTCAGCAACATTCTGATCACGGACAGCGTGCCCTATTGGCTCGGGATGGGCCGAAACGACATCCCCGAGAAGGGCATGAACTTTTCGGGTGATTGGTTCAAGGGGAAGAAGGACAAGGACGGCAACGAAATTCCCTACGCCCACGGTAACGCGCGGTACACGATGAGACTGAGCGAGCTGGAGAACGTCGACCCCAAGTACAACGACCCAGACGGCGTCGTCGTTGAGGGCATCTTCTACGGTGGCCGCGACTCGGACACCAACGTGCCCATCTCGGAGGCGCTGAGCTGGGAGCACGGTGTCTACCTCGGAGCCACGCTGGAGTCGGAGACGACAACCGCCATCATCGGCAAGACGGGCGTCAGGAGGCAGGACCCGATGGCGAACATGGACTTCGTCGTCGTCCCCCTCTCCACCTACCTCACCAACCACATCAAGTTCGGCAAGAAACTCAAGCACAAGCCACGCGTCTACGCCACCAACTACTTCCTGCGCCACGAGGGCAAGTACACCAACACCAAAGTCGACAAGAAGATCTGGGTCCTCTGGGCGGAGGGCCGCGTCAAGGGCGACTACAATGCCATAAAGACGCCAATAGGCATGATCCCCGAGTACAAAGACCTCAAGAAACTCTTCAAGACCGTCTTCAAGAAGGACTACACCGAGGAGGAGTACATACAGCAGTTCAGCATACGCGTCACCAAGTATCTGGAGAAGATAGCGCGCATGGAGCAGCTGTATAGGGATGAGCCGAACATGCCGAAGGAGTTCTGGGAGGTCCTCAGCCAGCAGAAGAGGGACCTGCAGGAGCTGAAGGTGCGGACGGGCAAGGACTCGCTGCCACCCATCTCCTTCGTCTAGTCAACCTTTTTACCGCCCAGCCTTCCATCATTCAACATCTTAGGGGTTGCTGGTTTGGTGTTCGCGGGTAAGACTTCGAGGTCTAAGGAGCTGTATGATAGGGCTTGTAAGGTTCTGCCGGCTGGCGTCAGCTACGGGATAAGGGCTCTGCCGCCGTACCCGTTCTTCGTCGAGGAGGCTCAGGGCGTCAAGCTCAGGGACGTGGATGGGAATGAGTACACGGACTTCTGGGTGGGCCACGGCGCGCTCATCCTCGGCCACAGCCCGAAGAGGGTCATCGACGCGGTGAAGAAGCAGCTTCCCTACGGGACGCACATCGGTTTCAGCCACGAGCATGAGATCGAGTTGGCGGAGCGCATCGTCGCCAACGTGCCCTCGGCCGAGCAGGTGCGCTGCTGCGCCAGCGGAACAGAGGCAAACCTCTACGGGACGCGCCTAGCCCGCGGATACACGGGCAGGATGAAGATGCTCAAAATACAAGGCGGGTGGCACGGCGGCTACGACAGCCTCCACAAGGCGGTCAGTTACCCATACACAAAATCCGAGTCCGCGGGGCTCAACCCCAAGACGACCGAGGACACCGACGCAGTCCCATACAACGACCTCGAGGCCGCCAAGAAGAGGCTCAAGACGAGGGAGTACGCCTGCATGATCCTCGAACCGGTCATGGGCGCGGCGGGCTTCCTCACCCCCGAGCCCGGCTACCTGCAGGGACTACGCGAGGTCTGCACGCAAACGGGGACGCTGCTCATCTTCGACGAGGTGATAACCGGTTTCCGCCTCGCCCCAGGCGGCGCACAGGAACTCTACGGCGTCAAGCCCGACATGACCATCCTCGGCAAGATCATAGGCGGCGGCTTCCCCATCGGCGCCTTCTGCGCCTCCGCCGATATCATGGAGCGCATAGACCAGAGGAAGTACCCTAAGGCGGAGGAGCGCGTCGCACACGGCGGCACATTCACCGGAAACCCCATAAGCATGGTCGCCGGCTGCGTCACAATCGACCAGCTCAAGGACGGCAAGATATACATCGACATCGACAGGCTCGGCAAGAGGATGAGGGAGGGGTTGGAGGACATCTTTTCGAGGGGGAAGATACCCGCGACGGTCACGGGCGTAGGCTCCACGTTCGCCATCCACTTCCAGAGCAGGATACCAAGAAACGCCGGCGACTGCGCCAAGAACGACATGCCCACCACCAAAGCATACTTCGCACACATGCTCGACAGTGGCATAATCTACCTCAGCCCCACCGTGAGCCACTGCTGGATAAGCAGCCCACACACGAAGGAGGACGTGAACGCCTACCTGAAGGCGACCGAGGACTTCGTAAAGTCCTATAAGCCCTAGTGTTTCTCTACCCTCTTCACCGACTCGTCGATTACTTCCACGATCGTGTCGATCTGTTTCTCGGTGACGATTAGTGGTGGGGCGACGCGTATCGCCCTGCCTCCGTAGCTGCCCATGTTGAGCGTGTAGACGCCCCGCTTGAAGGCCTCGGCACAGATGGCGTTCGCCGCAGCGAGGTTGGGGGTCTTCTTCGCCCTGTCCTTTACTATCTCGATGCCTATGAGGAGGCCGAGGCCGCGGACATCTCCGATGCAAGGATGCGTATCCATCAGCTCAGTCAGACTGCGCTTCATGTAGGCGCCCATCTTTTCTGAGTTCTCGCAGAGGCGCTCGTCGCGTATCACGTCCATGGTGGCGTGTGCGGCGGCTGTGCCGAGCGGCGTTGCGCTGAAGCTCTGCGCGTGTATGGGTATGGGCTCGGGGTCGGTGGACTCCAGTAGGTCCCTGCCGAGGACGACGGCGCTTATCGGGACGCCGCTGCCCATCGCCTTGCCGAGGATGACGACGTCCGGCTTGACCCCCCAGTGATCCATCCCGAGCCAAGTGCCCGTCCTGCCGAAGCCCATTTGAACCTCGTCAGCCACGTGGAGTATTCCATACTTCTCGCAGAGCTTCTTGAGCCCCTGATGCCAGCCGGGAGGCGGTATATGCCACCCCGCGTCCCCCTGTATGGGTTCCACGAAGATGGCCGCCACCTCGTCGGCGGGGACGTAGCTCTTGAAGGCGACCTCCTCGATGTAGGCGAGGCAGGCGAGGGCGCAGCCGGGGTGCTCCAGCCGTAGGGGGCACCGGTAGCAACTCGCGTAGGGGACGTGCACTATGTTTGGGACGAGTGGGCCGTAGTGCCTCTTCATCGACGGGTCGTATCCGCTGAGACTTATCGCGCCCATGCTGCTGCCGTGGTAGCTGCCCGTGAAGCTGAGTATAGTCGGCTTGCCCTTGATGCGGCGCACGGCCTTGATGGCGTGGTCGTTTGACAGGCTCCCCGACTGCCCCCAGTAGACCTGCTTCGGCCCGGAGCCCAGCATCTCCTCGAGGCGGCAGATGAGAGTGAACGCCTGCTCGGTTTGCCAGTGGACGCTCCTGTCCGCCTGAGCTTTCACGGCTTCGACGACGCGCGGGTGGTTGTGCCCAGTGTTGACGACGCATCGACCCGAGATGAGGTCGACGAAGACGTTGCCGTCGGGATCCTTGATGTATATGCCCCGCGCCTCGTCGACGATGGGGCTAGAGTAACTTGAGGGGTCGAGTCCCGAGTCTTTGAGCAGTTTGGCGACGCGTGGGCCGGGCAGGCTGGTTACTATCTTTGGGCCTCGGAGGCTGGGCAAGAAGATGCACCGAGGAAAAGGGGCGCCTGCGGATGTTTAATATTTGCCAGCTACGCGAGGGGGCGACCGTACTTTTGGTAAATATCCCTCACCTGTTCGAGGGGGAGGGCGTGTCTCACGTGGCCCTGGTAGCCCTTCATCGTCTCTGCCGCGAATAGTGCGTTGACTACCGCCTCCTCCGTGGCCTCGACGGTCGCCTTGTAGACGGGGCTGAGGAAGTCGTCCCCCCGTCCTTCGTGTGGCTTCTTCCCCGTGGTGAAGGCGATCGTGAAGTCGCCGCTTCCGTTGCCCCCGAATGTGCCTGTTCGGGCGAGGCCGAGCGCCGCCCTCTTGGCGATCTTCCAGAGTTGGCGCGACTCGACGGCGAGGTCGGTGGCGACTATCATCATTATGCTGTTTCCGGGGCTCGCCTCGGGATTCTTGGGGAGCTTGACCTCTTTGCCCACGGGGACGCCAGCGATGGTCAGGTCTTCCTTGCTTCCGCAGTTTAACTGGACGAGGGCGCCGACCGTGAAGCCGTCGCAGACTCGGCTCGAGGTGCCTATCCCGCCCTTGAAGCCGTAGCCCGTCATGGGTGTGCCTCCGCCGACGTTGCCTTCCTGCACCTTGCCCCTGCCGGCGGGGCTCCGGGCGATGTCGAGCGCCTCGAAGACCTGCTCCACCCCTATGTGCCTCCCGAGGTTGTCCGTGAGGTAGCCGCCGTTTGTCTCTCCCACGACGACGTTGAGGGAGCGTGGCTGTAGGCCGAGCCTGTCTCGGTGGTAGTCGACGATGGCGTCGGCGACGCGCCAAGTGTTGAGGGTCTCAGTGAGCATGATCGGGGTCTCGAGGGTGCCCTCGTAGATGATCTGGGGGAGTCCTGTGGATTTCCCGTAGGCGTTGAAGAGGTCGACGGCGGCTGTGACCTTGTCCTCGATGAGGTTGCCCTGGTGGGGAACTATGGCTGTGACGCCCGTTCTGACCGAGTCGCCCTCGATGAGGGTCGAGTGGCCGACACCTACGCCCTCGACATCCGTGAGGGCATTCAACCTGCCTGTCTTCATCGCGCCCAGTTCGATGCCGAGTTCTCTCGCCCGCGGTCTCAACTTGCTGCCTCAGTGAAGTGAGGGGGCATCGGGGCTATAAATCTGGGTTGGTGTGGGAATGGTTAAATCGCCTCTGGCTGAGAAGCGTTCCATGGGCGCCGGCATCTTCCTCAAACGATACGAGACCATGGGACACGAGCTGACCGGGAGGGAGAGGACGCGGCGCGCGATACGGGTCAACACCCTCCTCGCGAGCAGGGAGGAGTTAGAGGAAAAGCTCTCCGCGAGGGGTGTCAAGCTGACGCCAATCCCTTGGCTCCGCGACGGCTTCCACGCCGAGGGGGGAGAGTCGAGCGTCGGTGCCAGCTTCGAGTACCTTCTCGGACTCTACGCGATACAGGAGGCCGCGGCGCAGTTCCCAATCGAAGTGCTCGCGCCGACGGCGGGGGAGGTCGTGCTGGATATGTGCGCGGCGCCCGGGGGGAAGACGGCGCAGGCGGCGGCGTGGATGGGCAATAAGGGGGCCATCGTCGCCGTTGATGTGAAGAGGGACCGCCTCTACGCGCTCGAGAACAACCTAGAGCGCCTAGGCGTCGAGAACTGCGTTGCCTACTGCGCTGACGCTACCAGCCTCGACTACGGTAGCGAACTATTCGATAAGATTCTCTTGGACGCTCCTTGCTCGGGTAACTTTGTGACCGACAGGGAGTGGTTCACGAAGCGGGACATAGGGGACGTCGAGAAAAACTCGTTGGTGCAGAGGAGGCTCCTTGGGACGGCGTTGGGGCTGCTCAAGCCCGGGGGGACACTCGTCTACACGACGTGCAGCCTCGAGCCGGAGGAGGACGAGCTGAACGTGCAGTGGCTCCTCGAAAATCACGACGTGAAGCTGAGCCAGGTCGATGGACCGGGGAGCCCCGCCTTGATGGAGGTGCTTGGACGCGGCCTGAGTCCTGAGGTCGCGAAGTGCAGGAGGTTCTGGCCCGACGAGACGGGGACGCAGGGCTTCTTCGTCGCCAAGGTGGTGAAGCCATGAGGGAGCTGAAGGATTTCCTCGCGTCGATAGGAGCCGTCTACGAGCCGGGGGGCATGAGGATGAACCTAAACGACAGGCGCTTCGCCGTCGGCGCCGACGTCGCGGCGCACATCCGTGACAGGGGCAGGATGGTCTACGCGGGCAAGCTCCTCGGGCGGACGAGGGGGGAGTTCATTCCCAGCGCCGGTCTGCTGCGCGAGCTTGGCAGGATGCAGGGGCCGAACAAGGTGTGGGTCGACGAGAGGGTCGGGTGGCTCTTCGCGTGCGGGCGGGATGTCTTCGGGGAGAGCATCACCAAGAGCGAGGGGGAGCTGGAGGAGGGCGCCTGCTTCCTCGTTATGATGGGCGACGACTGCCTCGGCTATGGTAGGGTCGAGACGCGTGGGGGTAAGATGCTGTTGAAAAACCTCTTCGACCTCGGCGACTTCCTCCGCAGGGAACGTGGCCTCGAAGAGTAGGCGCTGCAAACTGTTTTATCGCCTCGTGGCGCCTCTCCCTTCTATGAGTGTCTATTCTGAGCTTGGCGTCAAGCGCGTCGTGAACGCTGCGTTTGCCCTCACCCGGCTGGGTGGCAGTACTGTGCCTAAGGAGGTGCAGGAGGCGATGGAGAGGGCGAACGGCGGCTACTGTAACATGTGGGACCTCATGACGAAGGGGGGTCAGATCATCGCGGAGGGGACGGGTGCCGAGGCCGCCATCATCACGAGCGGTGGTTTCGCGGCGCTGACCCTCGCCGCGGCGGCCTGCATCGCGGGTAAGGACCCGGAGAAGATGAGGCGCCTCCCCAACACGGAGGGGATGAGGAACGAGATCATCATTCAGAGGTGCAACAGGCTCTACGTCTACGACCGCGCCATGGAGGTGGCGGGCGGCAGGTTCGTCATGGTGGGTGATGAGAACTGGGGCTGTGGTGTGGACGAGTTTGAGGCGGCGATAACCGATAAGACGGCTGCGATCCACTACGCGTATCCGACTGGTCCGAAGAGGGGTGTGCCGGGGCTGAAGGAGCTTCTGAAGATGGCTCACAGTCATAGGGTGCCCGTCATCGTGGACGCGGCTGGGATGACGTATCCGACGAGTAACTTCAAGTCTTACATGGATATGGGTGCGGATGTGGTCGCCTTCGGTGGTAAGTATGTGCTCGGGCCGAACAGCACGGGCTTCGCCATCGGTAAGAAGGGGCTTGTCGAGGCGATGATGTTGCACAGCTTCATCGGGGCGGAGTCGGGTCCCGACGAGACGCCCGGGAAGTGGAGGGGCATCGGCCGCGGCTACAAGCTGGACAGGCAGGAGATCGTTGGGCTGATTGTCGCCTTCAAGAGGTGGATGGCTCTCGATCACGAGGCGGAGAGGATCGCCCCGGCTTGGGAGAGGGCGAGGTACATCGAGAAGAGGATAAGGAAGCTGCCTGGGCTCAAGGAGGCGCGTTTCAGCTACCTGCCCAAGAGTGGGGCGGGGATCGCCTATAACACGCTCGGGTTGAATGTCCATTTCATCGACAAGACCATCGACGAGGTGTCGGCGATCGTGAAGGAGTTGAAGGATGGGGATCCGGAGGTCTGGGTCAGGTACTGGGGGGACAGTAACAACTTCATCGTCAACACGTTGATGCTGCTGCCGGGGCAAGAGAAGGAGCTTGTGAAGAGGTTTGAGGAGGTCTTCTCGTAGCCTACTCGTCCTTGCGTGCGTAGTAGGGTATAACCAAAAAAAATTCTCGTTTGATTGTTTGCGTAGCCCATAATAACGCGGAAAAAATTTCAACGTTTGAGTCGGGTGCTTGCTGAGTGTCTCTCTGGTACGCGGAATGGCGTTTTTCTACGCTTCTTCATCGCTGTGGCGGCGATGTACACGTGGCATATCTTATCGCGAAAAAGTCGCCGCGGCGTCGGTGTAATCGTGGCTCGTTATAGTGGAAAAATTGGTTTTTCATCGTTTATGTGCGTCCGTGGTTGGTCGTGTATGCGTTGCTACTACGCATGGTGTTTTTCCAACGTTTTCCACGTCCATAGCTGGATGTGGATACCCTGCGGAGGGGATGGCGGTTTTCCGCTCTTTTTCTCCGCTATTAGGAATGTGGTACCTAGTAGCCAGGTATAGCGTTTTTCTAGTAGTCCGAGTCGCTACTGCGGATACAGGTTTTAAATGGGTTTTGATCCTTGGGTTGCTACTAGATACGGCGTACCCTGCTACTTGGTATATTGTTTTTCATCTTTTTTGTCGTGGTGGGGGGTATCTGATTAATTTGTGTAGCATATAATGATGTGAAAAGAATTATCTTCGCTGGCTAAACTAGATATCTTCTTTTATGAAAGACCTTTAAATATCGTACCCGAAAAGTGGGAATGGGACTTTATGCCTTGACCTTATATTTCTCGTATAGCCGCTTTAACCCGGCCTCAAGCTCTTTCTGGCGACTCTCCTGATCTAAGGGCAAAAGCTCCTTACATCCATAGCCGACGACCTCCTTCATGTACCCGACGTTCTCATCACAGAATATGACTGTTCCATCCGGCTTCACGCTCTCGATCCCGTCGATTTTACCACCATCTTCATTCACCTTAACCGCCTCAGCAAGACTGATACCGGGGAGAACCAACTCAGCACCCCTCTCACTCAACCTACAGGGATAAGCGCCGGGTAAACCATTAGGACCGGCGACACTTGCACAAACCTCCCCCGTGTTATAGTAGATGGCGAGACAGTGCTTGAGGAAGCTGCTGCTCGTCCTAAACTGGTCCACGAGCGCACTTGGAGACTGAGTTGATTTCCCGTAACCGAAACCCTGGTACATCTCAACGAGTTTCTTATGGGGATACTTGTCGGTGACGTCATTGCCGTCGGCTATGATCTTATACCACATGGGCCCATCCATCCTGACCGTGTAGTATGTACCGTGGTGGCCGACACCGTAGACGAAGACGTCTCTAAACGGTATCTTCATGTCTCTTGCGACGAGCCGAC
This sequence comes from Candidatus Bathyarchaeota archaeon, assembly GCA_013329615.1. Classification (GTDB taxonomy): domain Archaea; phylum Thermoproteota; class Bathyarchaeia; order TCS64; family TCS64; genus UBA8941; species UBA8941 sp8941u. Next base: position 5,635 of record DUKA01000177.1, on the reverse strand, counting down.
GGACTCTGCTTATGCCCAGGTCCATGTTGCCTCCTCCGCACGTGGGAGCCATGCCGAGCTTTGAGAGGATGACGTTTGTGAGGTCTGGGAATGCACCATTGACAACGTGTGTTTTAATCTTGGACCTCTTTACCGCTTGCATCAGCTTGTAGGCGAGTGTGAAGTGGTTTGGGATCCATGGTCCTACCGGGCCGATCTTGTGGTATACATCGTCGGGGAGGAGTCTGGTGACCCACCAGCTGCCTAGGCTGCCGAGGTTGCAGATGACTTTGGGTCTAATTTCGTTCAATGCCTCGGCCGTGCCGTCGATGTCGAATAGGTTCAGTTTTCGGAAGCTTAGGTCGGGGTAGTTGCCGAAGTTGTGGGCTGTGTGGAGGGCTTCCTCGATCTCGTAGGTGCCCTTCTCTTCGTTGACGTCGGCTCCTATTACCTTAATGTCGCTTCGCATTGAAGCGATCTGATACATCATGTCGTGACCTACGCTGCCCGCTGAACCTATGATTAGTAACGAGTCCATTTCGATCAGTATTTCTTAGATCAACTTTGTTGGATATATGTCATTTTTTGGAATTATCTATATCCACGAATCACGGGCATCAAACACAACCTAGACGAAAAAATTTAATCCATATTCACTTTGGTAAAAACCTCATCTTACGTGCAATAGTCTTATCCTCGCTTCACGCTGCGCGCGTATTCACTTTGGCATAAGCCAGTGATTATTATAAATCTAGACGCCTAGGTTAGGAGTGTATGTACACGCCTACTCTCTTGGATGTTCTGGCTGCGCGGAAGCGGATACAGTCCTATCTGGCGAAGACGCCGCTGCGTGAATACAGCGCGCTCTCGGAGGCTGTTGGTTGTGAGGTGTTTGTGAAGCATGAGAATCATCAGCCGACGTGCGCGTTCAAGATTAGGGGTGGGATTAACCTCGTTAGCCAGCTGGGCGCCGATGAGAGGCTGAAGGGCGTGGTGACGGCGTCGACGGGGAACCACGGGCAGTCCATCGCGCTTGCTTGCAGGATGTTCGGCGTCAAGGCGACCGTCTGCGTGCCGCGGAACCCGAATCCTGACAAGGTGCGCGCCATAAGGAGTTACGGCGCCGAGATCGTGGAGGAGGGCGTCGACTTCGAGGAGGCGAAGAATAACGCGGAGGGGCTCGCCCGTGAGCGTGGGGCGAGGTATGTGCATAGTGGGAACGAGCCGCATCTCATCGCGGGTGTGGGGACGATCGGGTTGGAGATGGTTGAGGATCAACCCGATCTGGATGTGGTCATAGTCCCGATTGGCGGCGGCTCCGGCGCCTCAGGCGTCTCAACCGTCTACAAGGCGATGTCCCCCGGAACGAGGGTGATAGGCGTCCAGGCGGAGGAGGCGCAGAGCGTCTACCTGAGCTGGAGGAGTGGGAGGATGGAGAGCACGGGTAAGTCGAAGACCTTCGCCGACGGCCTCGCGACTCGGAGTGCCTTCGAGCTGCCTCTGGAGATCATGAGGAAGAATCTGGATGGCTTCGTCCTCGTCTCGGAGGAGGAGATGAGGGCGGCGATACGGCTCTACGTGGGGAAGGCGCATACGATCGCGGAGGGGGCGGGGGCGGCGAGCCTCGCGGCGGCGGTCAAGATGCGCGGCGAGTTGAGGGGCAAGAGGGTCGGCGTCGTCCTGAGCGGCGGCAACCTCACGGTGGAGATGCTCAGGGACATACTGGCGAATCCCTGACCTTCTGACTAGATGGGCGCTTTTGCCCAAACTTTATACGTGTGATTGGGCACCCAACTGGGTAGTAAATCAAGAAGGACCTTTATGGAAGTAAGCATCGAGTGGTGGCTGCTGTTCCACGCGGCCATAATCGTGATGTTGTTCATCGACCTCTTCACAAGCAAGGGCCACAAGCTAACACTGCGGCGGGACATTCTCTTCAGCGTCATCTGGATAGGCATAGGCTTGGCCTTCGGCGGGACGATCTGGTTGGAGTTCGGCGCCGAGGAGGGAATAAAGTACCTGACGGCCTACGTGACCGAGAAGGCGCTCAGCGTCGATAATCTCTTCATCTTCCTCGTCATCTTCACCTACTTCTCGGTGCCGTTTGAGAGGCAGCACAAGGTGCTGTTCTACGGCATCGTGGGCGCTGTGGTGTTCAGGGCGGCGTTCATCTTCGCCGGGATAACCATGATCGAGCTATTCCACCCGATAATCTACGTCTTCGGCGCCATACTGCTGATCTCCGGTTATAAGCTGTTTACGCAGAAGGGCGAGGCGACGGATCCGGGGAAGAGCCCCATAATTGACGTGTGCAGGAGGGTCTTCCCGATCTGTAAAGACTACGACGGGGATAACTTCCTCTCGAAGCTCGGTGGTAGCTGGGTCTTTACGCCGCTCCTGATCGTGCTGCTGGTCGTGGAGACGACGGACATCATGTTCGCCTTGGACTCGGTGCCCGCTGTGCTAACCATCACTGGGGAGTTCTTCACGGCGTACACGAGTAACATCATGGCGATCCTCGGTCTGCGGTCGCTGTACTTTGTCATTAGTCACGCCATGGGGGAGCTGAAGTATCTGAGTAAGGGATTGGCGTGTGTGCTCGTCTATCTGGGGGGGAAGACGATAGGCGGTGCCTTCGGTCTAGAGGTGCCGCTTCTGTGGAACATGGTGATCGTCCTCGGCACGATCGGAGTTTTCACTCTATGGAGCATCGTCGACGGGAAGAGTGACAGGTCGACTGAGAGAAGCCACTCCAGGATGATCAGGTAAAAAGATCAGGTTTGTCCTGAGCGATGGAAATCTGACCGTGGACATGCTCCGAGACATATTGAAAAGGCCTTGATCGCCTGAAAAATGGGAAAATCTATGCCTTGTGGACGATTTCACCGTCGAGGATCGTCATCCACGCACACTTCCGCTTTATCTCCGACTTCGTCCTCTCGACGGTCGCGGGGTCGGCGTTTTTCAGCTTGAACCAGTCGCCGGTGAGGTCGCCGTCGAAGATGGCTATGTCGGCGAGTTTACCGGGTTCGATGGTGCCTTTGATCGACTCTTCGCGGGTGACGTAGGCTCCCTCGAGTGTGAAGCAGCGTACGGCTTCTTCGACGGTTATCCTGCTCTTGGGCTGGGGGTGGTTGACCGCGGACCATATCCCGTAGAGTGGGTGGAAGGGCATGCCGTCTGAGCCGAAGGGCATGTGGAAGCCGAGGTCTAGGAGGCGCCTGTAGGGGTTGCCCCTCGCCATCCGTTCGGGTCCGACCCTGCTGTCGTACATGCCGCCTGGCCAGCCCCATTCGCCGACGAAGTTGGGCTGCATGGAGGCGATGATTCCCAGTTTCTTCGCCCTCTCTATGTCGGCGTCTGTGGGGTATTCGAAGTGTTCTATGCGGTATCTGTGGTCGCGGCGAGGCTTCTTGAGTGCCTCCTCGATGCGGTTGATGGCCTCGGTGCAGGCGCGGTCGCCTATGGCGTGTATGGATATCTGGCCTCCCTTGGCGTGCTGCTCGGCGACGACCCTCTTGTTTCGTTCCTGGTCGCCGACGTAGACTCCGCGTGTGGCGGGGTTGTTTGTGTATGGTTCGTACATGAGGGCGGTCTGTGCGCCGGCGGAGCCGTCGATTCCTATCTTGAGTGTGCCGAGAGTGAGCCACTTGTCGCCGCTCCACTCGCGTGGGTAAAACGTCATGACGTGGCAGCGGAGGTGTAGGTCGTTCTCCGCGTGTGCGTCGGTGTAGGGCTTGGTGGAGAGGTGTGGTGCGGATTCGTCGGGTCTGCTGCAGTCTGTGATGTCTGTGCAGCCGAGGCGGTGTGCGAGGGCTACGGCGTCTCTGATTCCTTGCCTTAGCTCCTCGTGTGTTGGCGGGGGTATGTGGGGGGTGACGAGGCCCCTAGCGTCTCTGAGGACGCCGGTGGGTTCTCCGCGTTCGTCCTTGTCCACGACGCCGCCGGGTGGGTTGGAGGTGTCCCTGTTTATGCCGCAGGCTTCGAGGGCGCGTGTGTTTAGGATTATCATGTGGCCGCAGATTCGGGTGAGTGCGACGGGGTTGTCGGGGGAGGCGGGGTCGAGGTCGTGGCGGGTGGGGTATCTCCTCTCCTTGAGGTTCTGGTCGTCCCACTGGCGGCCCTGTACCCACTTGCCCTTGGCGACGCGTCTCTTCGTGATGTAGTCTTTTAGTCCCTTGGTGATGTCGGCTATGGTTCTCGCGTCTGTGAGTTGGAGGTGTGTGAGTGAGTATCCCATTCCGAGGAAGTGGGTGTGTGAGTCTATGAGGCCGGGGGTCATTGTCTTCCCCGTGGCGTCTATTATCTCGGCGCCTTCGGGTATCTTGATCTTCTTCCTAGCCCCGACGGCTGCAATCTTGTCACCCTCGACGATTATGGTCGCGTCGTGGAGGGCGGGCCTACCGGTGCCGTCTATCAGGCACCCGCAGAGAATTACTATGGGGTGGATCTTTTTTCGCCCGCTGATTTATTGCATACGTGTTTTTAATACTTTTGACTAGAATCTAGGGGGAAGAGTGAGCGTTCGGCCCCAAAGTGAACGGTATGTGAATTGGTGAAACGATTCGCGTCAGGCGATGTGATTTAGTCGGCGATGAAGCAGGTCATTGTTGATTTTATGCCCTTTATGTTTCGGATGTCGTTCATTACGAGGCGTTCAAGCTCTGCTGTGGTTTTGGCCTCGGCTTTGGCGTATAGGTCGTAGGGTCCGTACAGTAGATGGGATTCTGTAACAAGTTTGAGTTTCTGCAGGTGGTTTAGAACCTCAACTTCTTTCGTGGGCTCCACGGTGATCAGGACCAGGACGCTGTTCATTCTCGAGGCAACACCGGAGTTCTAACCGAACCGGGCAATTTATGCATTTTGTTATAATTGTAGCTTATTTGAGGATTATTGTCCCGTTTTTCATTTGTTTCGTGGACATTTGTATTAAAATGGTGTGGCTTATTAACCGTATTGAGTGGGGGATTTTTTGTGGGTGTTTGGCGCCCTATGTGAGTTCATCGAGGCTTGTGGTGGGTGTGCCTGTTTGGTTTGCGGCGGTTTTTAGTTGCGTGTCTTCGGTGGCGAGGGTGAGGCCGAGGGTTTTTGCCGTGTGCATGTAGGAGGCGTCGTAGTAGGTGAGTCCCGTCTTTATAGCGGTGAGTGATATGGCGGGTTCGTTGCCCTCGGTTGGGAGGATTGTCATGTTGTCAAGGAGGATGCATGCTTCTCGGGTCAATTCCTCGGCTTGGTCGGGGTGCAGGGTCTTGAATATGCGGTTCTCCTTGACGATGGCGTTGCCGACCTCGTAGCGGGCGAGTTCGAGTGTGTTGTGGCCGGCTACGCGGCGTGTCGCGCGTGTGACGAGGGCGCGGAAGATCGTGGAGGAGTCTGACAGCTCCGGCGTGCCGGTGATGCTCCCCATCGACGTCCTTGTTGCTCCGCAGGTGAAGGCGGGGGTCCGCCCAAGGGTCGTCCAGGTCACCAGCGTGCCTCCGGACCACGCAATCGTCGACATCGGCCCAAAGACGGTCGAGTACTTCTTCGGCAGGATGCAGTCGTGCCGTACTATAATGTGGAACGGGCCGATGGGAGTGTACGAGATACCTCAATTCTCTCTTGGAACGCGAAGTCTCATCAACTACCTCTCCTGTCTCGATGTCACGAGCGTCAT
>DUKA01000187.1 GCA_013329615.1 Candidatus Bathyarchaeota archaeon | reverse complement strand
TCCACACCCTCAACAACACCGCGATAGCGACCTCTCGTACCATGATCATGGTGATGGAGCAGTACCAACAGGAGGACGGTACGATCAAGGTGCCGAAGGCGCTCCAGAAGTACATGGGCATGGAAGTAATCGAGGGCAAGCTCAACAAGATGAAGATCTAGTCGCCCTCTAGCTCTCTTTTTCATACATTTTCAGGACCCTGCAGATGGCGAGGCTCACCCAGAGCCTTCCCTCGGCGGCGCTCTCCGTCTCGTATTTCTTGGCGCCCTTCTTGTAGCTGTTCTCCCAGAGGCCGTCCTGAGACTGGTGGTCGATGAGCCATTCGATCCCCTCACGAACTTTTGGATGGTCGGTGGTTAAGCCGATGCGGCGGAGGGAGTCGAGAGCCATGACCAGATTGTTCCACCACCATGGGTAGAGGAACCTTACCCAATAGTCCCCGGCTTCGTAGGAGGTGTAGGAGTCCTTTTTAAAGAAGCGGCCGGCTAGAAACTCGCCCGCCTTCTTCGCCTCGGACGTGTGTGCGTATTGTGTGTGGCAGGCGAGTCCGCGTAGCGCCATTCCTGTTACGTTGTGGCTCGATGTGTGGCTCGGGTAGAACGGTGCAGACTCAGCGTGGTGGCAGGAGATGTAGACCTCGTCGGTCCAGCTCATCTTCGTGCCAAGCGGCGGGTAGAGCCAGCCACCGTCTTCCTGCCTTACGCCGACGAGCCACTTGACCGCCCTCTCGACGCGCGGGTCGCCGCCGTACCCCGATCTGATGAGCAACTCGACATATAGTCCCGTGTAGTGGGGCGCATACTGGTCGACGTAGAAGCCTCGTATATCCCCCTCCCCTGTCTGGCAGGTGAAAACGAACTCCGCGGCGGATTCGACGGCCGGGTGTGACCTGTCCAACTCGTATTTTCCGACGAGTTCCCGCAGCCGCCTGAACGTCTCAATGAGGTGATAGTTCACGTCGGGGTACTTCTCCGAGTAGTTCGGTGGGACGGTCCACGAGCCATCCTCACGCTGGTGGCGCAGGAGCTTCTTCGGCTCGGGCAAGCCCCAGAGGGTCTGGATCGGCTCGACTCGTTCACCGAGTAGGTCGCGCCTCGTATAGTACCTGATGGCGGGGTAGGCACAGTCTATGAGGGACTTGACCGGATCATAACTCAACCCCTCCGTCCAATCCTGCATCGCCACGTCCTCCCTTGGTTTATCCAGTTTAGGCGGGATTTTAAGGTTGAACCCTAGTGAGGTTCATCTGAAAAATGGTTAATGAAGGCGTTCGGCGTGGTTGTCGAGCTTGTCCTCGATGTACGCCTTGACGGCCTCGTCCGAGGACGCCACATCTGTTATGTATGGTTTGAGACCCGCCCTCTCTATGGCGTCGTGCGCGCCCCACCCCATACCACGGGCTATAAGAACCTCACAGTCAGCGACGTTTGCGAGCATGTTGTTGTGGGTTGCCGCGTCGCCATGGTGGTGGCCGTGTGGCCCCGCCTCGTGCTCGTGGTGAGCCGCGCCTTCGACGTGGTGGCCCGCCTTGGGCCTCTGCTCGGAGCCCACGACGGCACCGTCCTTTATCTCGTAGACCTTGTAGAACTTAGCCCTCCCGAAGTGCTGGGAGATGGTCTTTCCGTCATCCGTTACAACTGCTACCTTCATTTCATTCACCTTACTCGAATACTACGGAGGCCATGCGCTTCTTCGCGTCGGCGAGTATCTCCTGTATCTTCTTCATCTTCTCATCGTCGACGGCGTCGCTCATGAGTACCATGGCCTGCATGTCTCTTAGTTCCTTCATGAGTCCGAATCTGCCGACGGCGTCGGCGTGCTCCTTGCCCTCCTTGAGCCTCTCGATGATATCCTTGTTGTCGTCGAGGTGTTTCTTGCCCTCGGGAGTGAGTGTGTAGACCTTCTTTCCCTCGTTTTCCTCGGAGGAGACGAGTCCCATGTCCCCTAGTTCCTGTAGGGTGGGATAGACTATGCCCGCGCTTACGGGGCGCAGGTATGTCTTGCTGATCTCCTGTATGAGGGCGTAGCCGTGCATAGGCTTCTCAGAGAGAGCCATGAGAACTAGGAACCTGAAGTCTCCCCGCCTGACGCCGAATGGCGGGTGTCTTGGCGGCCACCCTTCACGTGGGTGGTGTTCACCGGCGCAGCAGGGGCGCTCTTTTCTGCTGTGGCAACCTTCCCGCATATATATCAACAGATATATCTATAGACATATTATTATACCTTATCAAAATAACATTGAAAATAAAAATCTGACAGCAGTCGACAAAAACGCATAAAACCTACTAGAATCCCCCTGATCCCAGCTTTCCTAAATAGCTGAGTGTTCGGTAAGTTTTTCACACCGTCAACGTCTAAGAACCCATGGGCGATGACGGCGACCTCGATAAACTCAGCGAGCAGCTTGATGCCGTCATGCGTCGCCTCGACCTGATCGAGGCCGTACTGACCGAGCAGAAGCAGTACCCGGAGCTGGCGGCGCTCATGGGGGACCTGAAGATGAGCGCAGCGCTCTACAACGAGCCGTTGAAGCTTATACAGAGGCTCATCACAGCCCGTAGGGTCATCCAGCGGTCGGAGGAGCCCCGCGACGAGGTGAGTAGAATCATCCTCAACTCCCTCGCCGTCAAGGGGGCGATGAATGTTTCAGCCCTGTCCCGTGAGGTCTCGGCGACGAGGGGGACCGCCAGCCGCGTCACCATCAGGAAGAGGCTCAAGGAGCTACTCAAAGAGGGCGCCGTCGTGAAGAACGAGGACGGCACCTACAGACTCAGGGAATGACCAGAGACTGGTCACGTTTTTCCACGAAGTTGATAGCATCTGTCCACCCCTACCTATACTCGGTGAAGAAATGATGGACGGATACCGTAGAGAAAAGATGGACCCGAAAGAGATCGCGGAGATGATGGATTCGATATCCACAAAGATACCGAGCCTAATCAAGGGCGTAATGGAGAGCTTCTACTCACCCGAGACCGCGACCCAGATGGGGCGCGCCGTCGCCGAGTTCAGGAAGGCCCTCCTCGAGGGAGGCATCCCAGAGCAGGAGGCGATGGAGATGACCCGGCAGTACATGTCGACCCTAACGAGTCTCTCGAAATCGATGAGGAGCGCCGAAGGGCGCGGCCACAACCACGAGGAGGAGTAACCGCATATGGGGGCGCTAGACACCCTCCGTCTCGCGTGGGAGATCGCGAGGATTGCTGTGAAGGCACCCGGCATCTATACGGGCATGTACTTCGCACGGCGCAGGGCGGTCGGCGCATTCAGGAAGCAACTCCTCGCATGCGGCGTGGACAAGGCCACGGTAAAGGAACTCTCCAAAGACTATCCCAAGATAGATGACATGGTGTCCACGTGGGGGTAGACGAAGAATGACAATCAGCCAGCTCGACGAAGACCACGCGGGCACCGGCAGGGGCCTCGGGTTCCTCATGAACCTCGGTGAATTCCGCTTCAAGCTGTGGCTCGACTCCAATACGAAGAGGGTCCTCTCCGAGATCGGCGTATGTGAGGGCATGCAGGTCCTCGATTACGGGTGTGGATCGGGGAGATACACCGTACCCGCGGCCAAGCTAACCGGCGTCAACGGAACCGTGTACGCGCAGGACATAGACAAGAGCGCGTTGCAAAGGCTCCGTAAAGCCGCGGAGTCAGAGGGGTTGAGGAATATCACCCCCATCTACTGGGATGGTGGCCCCGAGATACCACTCGACGACTGCTTTCTTGATTGCGTACTCCTGATAGACGTGATTCAGGAGGTGCCCGACTGGGGGAGACTCCTCGAAGACGCGCTACGCGTCCTAAAACACGGCGGCATATTGGTAATATACCCCATGCACGTCGACGTGGCCGAAGTCGTCGAAGCCGCGTCACTATCCGGGTTCAGGTACCGGGGCAAGGCAGTGAAGAAGCGCTTCCTGCTTTTCACAAAGGCCTGAGCCTTTCCCTTTCCGTTTCTTCGTCTTCAATCTAATGCTTTTTTAACACCGGTTCCGATTTAGTCATGCCTAAAGTGATTGTTATGAGTGAAAAGTTTGTTGGTATGCCCCAGCTTGGTCAGAAGGCGCCCGACTTCGAAGCCGTGACCACCCAGGGCACGTTGAAGCTCTCAGACTACGAAGGGAGTTGGCTCGTGCTCTTCTCTCACCCGGCTGACTTCACGCCAGTGTGCACAACGGAGTTCATGGCCTTCGCCGAGATATACGAGGACCTGCAGAAGAGGAACACTCAGCTCCTCGGCCTGAGCGTCGACAGCGTCTCCTCCCACATCGCGTGGATAAGGAACGTGGAGGAGAAGATGGGTGTCAAGATACCCTTCCCCATCATAGCGGACCTGAACAAGGAAGTCTCGATGCAGTTCGGCATGATCCACCCCGACC
>DUKA01000137.1 GCA_013329615.1 Candidatus Bathyarchaeota archaeon | reverse complement strand
TTGCTACACACGATAACGAGAAAAAAATATTTTCTCCGCTCCGTAGGGAATAGGTGTGCTAATTTGCGTAGATCGGTGTATAATCAGGGCCGTTTTCTAACCTCTTTTGTCTTAAGGCATAATATTTTGAGGTGTTGGGGTACTCCTTCACCCCTGTGTTTTTTTCGTGGGAATTAGGGCTTGAGGTATCCCTTGAGGTGGCTTATCATTGGTTTGCTGAGCGCAGCTTCTATCGGCGCATATATTTCGGGGTACTTGTTGCCGTCTCCTACCTTAATCCTGTCCCTTGGGGCGGTGACGACGTAGATTGTGTCGCCTTGTTTGAGTGTGGTGTTGTTTATAGGGACGCCATCTGCGTCGAATGTGGTTATCAGGTCGGGGTAGGTGTTGACGCGTTTCCCGTCGGCTTCGAGTGTCATGTACTCGTTGACGTATGTGACCTCCCACGTCTTCTTCCCGGCGACGGTCATTGTGCCGACGTCGTAGCCGCCCTTCGCCTCGTTCCTGATCTCGGTGATCCGTCCCTTCTCGACGACTGTGCCCCCGAGGTGCTTCGCCGCGGCTTTGACGGCGGCTTCGCCCTTCGCCGACTTCTGGTAGGCTTTTCCGAGGGCTATCGCCTGCTCTATCGCTCCGGGTGCGCCGTGTTCGAGGCACCACTCCATCGGTATGGGGTCCCTCGCCATGGCTATGACCGCCTTGCAGTCGCTCGCCATGAAGCGTATCTGGTTGCTCGTGCTCTGCAGGGTGCCCCAGCAGATGATCTCCGCGCCCTCGGTGGCGCCCGCCTTGACGGACTTGTACTCGACGCGGTGCATCCCCATGCTGCCCATCATGGAGCTTGGGTGTGCACGCCCGTCCCCGGGGCAGTCGACGACCGGGATGCCCAGAGCCGCGGCGGGTATCCAGCCCCCGAAGCTGTTGTAGCCACCGTTCTCCGCAGCTATTACTCCGTCGAACTCGACGCCCACCTCCCGCAGCAGCTCTATAGCGCGTATGAAGTGGCGGTACTTTGTGTTCCCCCTCTGCGTTGGTGCGCCGAGGCTCGCGACGGTGATGACCTTCCAGTTCCTCGGCGTCTCCTCGGGGCTCCACAGCTCGATGCCTCCGAGCTCCATGGCGAGCCTCCCTGCGGCGAGGCCGAACTCCGCCTTCCCTCCGCCTCCACCGCCTAGAATCGCGCCGCCTACGGCGAGTGCCTCAACGTCCTCCAGTGTAACCTTCCGGGGCATGATAATCACAGAATAACCCTACATGGACGATTTAATAGTTCATAGCGCCTCACCCACATTCTAGACAACCGGGCGTGTGAACGTGCATGCATCATAAATAGTGTCAGAGCGTTTGACCATAAGGACAATCCATGATAATCGGAGTACCAAGCGAGGTCAAGTCCGGAGAGAACAGGGTGGCACTCACACCCCAAGCCGTCGAGGCCCTGAAGGAGAATGGGCACCGCGTAATAGTTGAGAAGGACGCGGGGATAGCAAGCGGCTACTCCAACGAGGAATACAAGGAGGCTGGGGCAGAGATAGAGAGCAGCCACGAGAAGCTCTTCGAGTCCAACCTCATAGTCAAGGTGAAGGAGGTCCTACCCAAGGAGTATGGACTGCTCAAGGAGGGTACCATCATAATGGCGTACCTCCACTTCACAGAGGGCCTGCTTGGCTCGAAGCGCGGCTTCGCCGAGGCACTCATCAAGGCCAAGGTCACCGCCTTCAGCTACGACACCGTCCAAGCAGGCGGGCTGACCCCGCTACTCGCCCCCATGAGCGAGATAGCCGGCCACAACGGCGTCATCATGGGCGCCTACCACCTCCAGACACACCTCGGAGGTGAGGGCGTCATGATCGGCAGAATGGCAGGCTGCAAACCCGCCGAGGTCGTCATCATCGGCGGAGGATCAGTCGGCACCGGCGCCGCGAAGGCAGCCGTCGGACTACAGGCTAACGTCACCATCCTAGACGTCAACGTCAAGCGCCTCAACGAGCTTAACGATATGTTCGGTAACAAGGTCACGACACTCGTCTCCGATAGGAAAAACGTCGAGGAGAGTGTGAAGAAGGCGGACCTCGTCATAAACGGGGTCTTCTTCAACCCCCTCAGGACGAGGAAGAGGATAGTCACGAAAGAGATTGTGAGCCACATGAAGCCGGGCTCCGTCATAGTCGACATCGGCTGCGACCCCGACGGCCCCATCGAGACGTGCCAGGAGACGCACCACGACCACCCCACGTTCACATGCGACGGTGTCGTCCATTACTGCGTGCCAAACGTGCCCGGGGCGGTACCGAGAACCGCATCGCAGGCCCTCTCGAACGCCATCTTGCCCTACGTGAGGGACGTCGCCAACAAAGGATGGGTGAAAGCGGTTAAGGAGAACCCCGCCCTCAAGACGGGGCTAAACATCGCCAACGGCCACTTCGTACACAAAGAAGGTGCCGCCTGCCAGAAGATGGATTGCCACGACCTTGAGGAAATACTCAAGAAAGCGTAAAATCTAAGAAACACCCGTTTTTTGTCGCGTCGATCAGTGCACTATTCGTAACTCTGCCGCGGGTTAGACTGCACGCCCCTAGAAGCAGCGCTCCTCGAATAGCCGCGAGATGACCTTGTGGTCCTCCTCCAGATCGAGGCGGCCCACCTCGTCGCGCCCTATCCAGAATATCTTCTCCGCCTCGGTGCACCTCGGCTCCCCTGCCCACCCCTCGCAGATGAACCATCTGTTCATCTGATCCTCGACGTCGGTGACGCAGAGCATCCTGTCGTAGTAGGCGAAACCACGGCAATCAATGCCCAGTTCCTCATTTAGCTCCCTGCGGCATGCTTCGACGTAGGTTTCGCCGGGCTCGACGTGCCCCCCGGGGATGACGACTGCGCCGGGGTAGGTCTCCCTGTCCATACGACGCCTCTCGACGAGTACCTTCCCGTCCCTGATGAGTATGAGGGAGACCGTGTCCACCGTCTTCTTCATCTGGTCGCCCCACTCACTTCTGGCACCCGGGGCAGAAATAGACCTGCCCGCCGCCGTGCGCCATCTTCTCCACGGCTACCCCGCAGCGGGGGCAGCACAGGTCCTTCATGTTAGGACCCATCTTCGGCGTGTAGCCGCCAGCCTTGCCGAAGAGGTCTACTACCTCGTCCTTACCGCCAAGGCGGAGCCTCTCCTCGACAAGGTCCTTTATAGCAGAGTATAGTGCGTCCAACTTCGCGGGTGTCAACTCGGACGCCTTGCGGTGTGGGTGTATTCCCGCCCTCCAGAGGACGTCCTGAAAGGCGCTGTTGCTCAGCCCAGTCATGACCGCGTCTTTGCCGACTATAATGGGTTTTAGCTGCGTCCCCCTGCAGGCTACGAGTTTACTGAACTGCTTTGCGGAGAGGTCGACGGGGTTCGGCGCCCCGAGGTAGTCCCTCTTATACATGTAGAGCCCGTTGAGCTGCTCGTCGCGCGCCGCGTAGACAAGCCCCATGCTCGTGAGGCGGACTGTCAACGAGTCACCGCCCGCGAACCTGAGTAGGATGTGGTACTTCGCCTCTTCCCCGGCTTTGTGGTAGAGGATGACGCCGCCGTACTCGGGCGCTAACATGAAGTTCATCGCGCCGTCGAGGCGGACGCGGATTGTGTTCCCGCTACTCCCCGACCCGAGGACGTGGCGCCCCACGAGTTGCCTGAAGTCGTCGAGGTTCTTGTTCAGGAAGCCTATCTTCTGGAGCTTCTCGTAGTCCCTGAGGTTGTAGGACTCTATTGTCTTGCCCTTTAGTGTCTCGTCGAGCTGAGCCGCTAGAATCTTCGCCTCGGGGTACTCGAAGCTCATATCTTCACCTATTTGATGCTTGTTTCACCCGGTTTTAAGGGTTGAGTGGGGGCTAGAGGTTAATGAGGAGGACGGCGGTGAGTGTGAGCGCTATGCCGAGGGCGTTCACACGGTTTATCTTCTCCTTGAAGATGAGCCACGCGAGGAGGGTTACGAGGAGGAGGCCTCCCGAATTAACGAGTGGGAAGACCACCGCCCCTGGGAGTAGCGTTAGGGCAAGGAGGGTGGAGAGGTTGGCGCCTATGTTGCACACTCCCACGAAGCCGCCGTAGGCGAAGTCATCACGTCTTATCTCTCCCCTGTGCCTGAGGCGACTGGTATGGTCATCAACGTGGCCGCGGCGAAGACGACGACGAAGAAGGCGTCCCTCTCGCCGCCGAGCCCCGTTGCCACGAGCACCTTCGAAGTGAACTGGGCGAAGCCCTGGACTACTAGCTGAATCACTATGAGGGCGAACGTGCCCCTGTCCAAGGCACCGTTCAGGCCAGTACTCTTCGCGGCGAGCAGTGGCAGCGAGACCAGCGCCACGCCCACACCGATGAGCTGCGTCGTGCTCAGGCTGTCGCCGTAGATCAACACGGAAAGGCTCACGGGTATGAGGACGCTGAGCTGGCTCGCCGAGACGGCGATGGACGCCCCGCGCCTACCGATCGTGGTCATGCCGAGGTACATTCCGCCGATGTAGAGCATCCCGCTCACCACTGCGAGGCCGATCGTGAAGGCCGAGGCGGCGTGGTATCCGTTGGCGGCGAAAATGAGGAGGCTTAGAGTGAGGGCGATGACGTAGTTGGCGGCGATGACGCCCCACCGCGTCTTTATCGAGTTGACGGCGAGGCGGTTGACGATGTTTATGCCGGTGATGGCGATTATGCCCGTGACGACGAAGGCCATCGGGGGCACGCCTGAGAGATCCAAGGGAAATACCCTCAGCATGCTCACGCGCGACTATATAATCTTAAACCGCTAGTAGCCCGCCCTAAGGAAGATGGCCTCGGCGGACACTCTCGATGCGGAGCCTCGCGGTAGCTTCAGCAGTGACTCGCCCTGCAGAACGGCATCGGCGAGGGCTTCGTCGGACGCGAGCTTCCCGAGATACGTTTCTCCTGTCTTCGCCTCGACCTCAGCCTCCCAGCCCTCGGGGAAGCGGTAGTTGCCCACGACGAAGAACCTCCCGCAAGCGAGGTTTAGCTCGTCCAGTAGCCTGCGGCTCCTCCTGACGTGGTCGAACGCCTTGTTGGAGGGGTCTATTATGTCGAAGATGTCGTCGACCTCTGGTGTGACTCGACGGTTTAGTTGCTCCAGCCCGGCGGGGCTGTCGATGATGACGTGGCGGTAGCTTCGCATCATCCCCTCCAGCGCCATCCTCATCGCCTTGTTTGGTGTGCAGTAGCACCCCTCACCCCATTTCACCCCAAGCGTCAGTAGGTCGAACCCCTCTCCCTCATAGAGCCCCTCGCCCCAGATGCGCGCCTCCAGCTTCTCGAGCGGGAAGGGCTGCGGGCGATCCGTGCCGTCGCTCTCCCTCTCCATGGTGTCGAGGAGAAGCTCGGAGACCGTCGACTTTCCGGCGGCCTCGAGGTCGACGCCCACCATCTCAGCGAGGTTCATGTCGGGGTCGAGGTCGACGAGGAGGATGGGGGTCTCGCCCTTCTCTATGAAGTGGCTCGCGAGGAGGGCGGTGAAGCTGGTCTTGCCGGTGCCGCCTCTTCCAACGACGGCTATTCGCTCCAAGCGGGTCACCACGTGACGGTTATCGCCTTCTGAGGGCATGCCTTGACGCACTTGCCGCAGCGCGTGCAGAGGTCGGTCCAGACGGCGGTGACCTGCCAGAGGTCGGGGTCGTACCTGTTCTTCTGGGTCGCCCCTATGGTCTCGTGGCGTATGAAGACGGTTGGGTCGCAGGTCTTCAGGCACATGCCGCACTCGCGTGGATCGATGCCCCCCGTCGCGTTCCCACACTTCTTCTGGTCTATATCTATCTTCGTCCAACCCATCCTAGTACTGCCCCCTGAGACCTGGCACCTCGTCGCGTGGGATCAAACCGAGGGCGTCGAAGTGGCACGCGTCCCTGCAGAGCCCGCAGCCGAAGCACTTGTTCTGGTCGAT
>DUKA01000062.1 GCA_013329615.1 Candidatus Bathyarchaeota archaeon | reverse complement strand
CCATTGATCCTAAGGGATGAACCTCTAGGAGTAATCGTCTTCGAGAAGAGCACGGATGCGCTGGGCAGGATAACGGATGTGTCGTGCGTCAGACATCACTCGGAGGAGACCGTTTTAGCCTTCCGTGGGCCAGAGGGGGAGGCGCGCTTCTTTTCGAAGCTAAAATTCGGGAACGCGACGACGATCGTGCCCCCCGACGAGTTGAACGTGCCAATGATCCAGGCTCTAAAGCAGAACGAGGGCATCCTCTTTAACCAGCCCGACTACCGCGGCGTCCCCGTCCTCGCCGCCACACGCTACATCGAGGCAGCCGACCTCGGACTCGTCACGAAGATAGACGTCTCCGAAGCCTACGCGCCGATATACGAGGTGAGGAACCGCCTCCTCCTCATAGGCGGCATCACAGTAATAGTGATCGTGGTGTTCTCCTACTTTTTCTCCAGGGGTCTATCCCAGCCCATAGTCAAGCTCAAAGAGGAGGTTGAAAAGGTGGGGCGCGGCGAATTATACGTTTCAGAGGTTACGCACGCGGGGGACGAGATCGGCGCGCTCGGGTCGAGTTTCAGGGAGATGGTCGAACACCTCAGATCCGCATTCGACCAGATCGAGCAGAAGAACCAGCAACTGGAGAGCCTAAACAAGGAGCTGGAAGCCTTCAGCTACTCCGTCTCACACGACCTGCGCGCCCCCCTAAGATCGATAGACGGCTTCAGCAAGATACTCCTCGAAGATTACGACGATAAACTCGACGACACCGGCCGCGACTACCTCCGCAGGGTCCGAGTGGCCACCCAGAGGATGGGTCAACTTATCGACGACATGCTCACCCTCTCACGCATCACCCAGATGAGCATGAGAATACGGGACATCGACATGAGTAAAGTGGCTCAAACCATCGCCGATGAATATACTCAACGAGAACCTAATCGAACGGTCGAGTGGCGCATCCAGCAAGGACTAACGGCCAAAGGCGACGAGGCACTGCTCAAGATCGCCATCGCAAACCTCATCGACAACTCGTGGAAATTCACCTCAAAGAAGGAGAAAGCCACAATCGAGATCGGCTCCGCCGAGGTCGACGGCGAGAAGGCATTCTACATTCGGGACGACGGAGCCGGGTTCGACATGCGGTATGTCCATAAACTCTTCACGCCGTTCCAGAGACTGCACACGACGGACATTTTCCCCGGCACAGGGATCGGGCTCGCCATCGTCCAGAGGGTGATAAACCGGCACTCGGGCCGAGTCTGGGCCGAGGGCGAGGAAGGCAAAGGCTCCACGTTTTACTTCACAATAACGATATAAAGATTGGTTACGCCTCTATTTTCATGAGTGATCGAAAGATCCTCCTTGTTGAGGACAACCCCGACGACATCGAATTGACGACGAGGGCTTTCGCGAAACACAAACTCGTCAACAAGATCGATATTGCCCGAGACGGCGTCGAGGCCATAGATTATCTGAAAAGGAAAAACGATCTGCCATCCGTTGTTCTCCTCGACATAAAACTCCCGAAAGTCAACGGCTTAGAAGTGCTTCAGTTCATACGCCAAAATGAGGCCACCCAACTGTTACCTGTCGTCATCCTCACCTCCTCCAAGGAAGAACGGGATCTCATTCAGAGCTACAAACTCGGCGCTAACAGCTTCGTCAGGAAGCCCGTTGACTTCGATGAGTTCATGAACGCCGTCAAAGAGTTAGGGCTATACTGGCTGCTCCTCAACGAGAACCCCTACAAGTGATGCGATGAAGCCCACCGGTAAGAGCCTCAAGGTCCTCATCGTCGAGGACTCCGAAGACGACGCACTACTCATGGTCGATGAGCTCAAACGTGGGGGCTTCGACCTTGTCCACAAGCGGGTAGAGACTAAGCCGGGATTCATCGAGGAGCTTTCGAGAGGCTGGGAGCTGATACTTGCCGATTACTCGCTCCCCCTCTTCAGCGGAGACGAGGCGCTCAAGACGCTAAACGCCAGCGGGAGAGACATCCCACTGATAGTCATATCCGGCTCGATCACCGAGGAAATCGTGGTCTCGCTCCTCAAATCCGGTGCAAGGGACTTCGTCGCTAAGAACAACCTCTCCCGCCTCGTACCCGCTGTCCAGAGGGAGCTCGACGAGGCCTCAACAAGAAAGACGCGGAGACTCCTCATCGAGAAATTAAGGGAGAAAGAGGAGCAGAGCCGCTTATTCTTCAACTCGGCCAACGAGGCCTTCATCCCGCTTGACAAGGAGTTGAGGTTCATCCAGGTCAACCCCACTCTGGAGTGCCGCGCTGGATTCACAAACGAGGAGTTAAGGGGCAAAAAATTCGTTGATGTGTTCCCGAATATTGAAACATCGGGCAGGTTAACAAAGTATCTGAACGTTCTGAAAACCGGTGAGCCGGTCGCGATCTTAAACGAGAAGACACTACCACCTGCGCTGGGTGAGAGGATCGCAAATCTGTACGCGTTCAAGGTTGGTGAAGGTCTAGGCATAATAATCAACGATATCACCGAGCTCAGCAAATACGAGAAACGACTCGAAGCACTCCACGAGCACGCGACAAAACTCGCGTCGACAAAAAACATCAACGAGATCAGCGAAGCCTCACTCGAGATAATATCCACCATATTCAGTTTTGAGTTCATGAGCTTCCTCGAGGTTCAAGGGGACAACCTCGTCGGCATAGAGTCCAGAGGTGTACCTCTCACTAGAAACAGGCTCCCACTAAGCGGTAAAGGCATAACCGTCAAGGCCGCAAACACCCAGAAATCGATCAGGATTAACGACCTCAGGCAGGACAAAGACTTCATAAGAGGCTCGACCGCGTCACTCTCCGAACTGGCCGTCCCAGTCGTGGTGGATGGAAAAACCGTCGCGGTGATAAACAGCGAGAGCGAAAACCTGAACGCTTTCACAG
>DUKA01000201.1 GCA_013329615.1 Candidatus Bathyarchaeota archaeon | reverse complement strand
GTACTCATCCTCGCCATCACCGAGTACGCCCCCGCGCTTGGACCTACCCTGAGCGGGCTCCTAACCCCCTTCCCCATCTACACGAGCGTCATGGTGGCGTCCATACACCGCCGGCAGGGCGCTGCGTCGGCGTCGCAGTTCGTGCGCGGAGCAATAGTGAGCTCGTACACACCCGCCCTCTTCTGGCTGATAGTAGGCTCCACGATAGTATCGTGGGGCATCGGCTTCTCCTACGCCCTCGCCATAGTCGCGTCGACAGCCCTACACTGGGTCCTACTCAAGACGCTCCTGAAAAACGGGGCTACTTGAGCCCCGTGAAGTGCTCCCAGCCGCCCTTACTGATCGGCTTCTCCACGCCTTCATCGACGTAGACGATCTTCCGATCCTTCGTGACGACGCCTAGTTCGAACAGGTCGGCGCCGGCGCCACGCAGTGCTTTCCTCGCATCTTCGACCATGTCGGGTTTGACGGTGAAGACGAGTTCGTACTCCTCGCCGCCGTAGAGGGCGAGGGTAGCAGGGTCGATCTTGTGCAGCTCCGCGAACTTGCGTGCGTCCTTCGTCAGGGGCACGTTTGTCAGCTTGAAGCCGTTTCCGCTGCTGCGCTGGAGGTCGTGCAGGCTTACGGCTAGTCCGTCGCTTGAGTCCATGCTGCTCGTTGCGGCGCCGGATTGGGCGAGCGCTATGCCAGCCTTGACGCGTGCCCGGGGCATGTAGACGGACTCGAGGAGGCGTTCCCTGAGCGCCTTCGGGGCGTCAGCGCCCTCTAGGAGCATCTTGAAGCCCGCGGTGGTGTTGCCGAAACCGCCCGTCGTGGCGAGTAAGTCCCCCGGCTTCGACGTGCCCCTGAGTACGAGCCGCTTCTCCTCGGCGAGGCCGTAGGCCATGCCCGAGATGATTATGTCGCACGCCTCGTTCGTGTCGCCGCCCACCATGTAGCCGCTGTACTCGCGTGCCCCCGCCTCGAAGCCCTTCGCGATCTCCTCGACCCAGTCGGCGGGCGTGGTGTCGGGTGCCCCGAGCGCGGCGAGGAAGGCGATGGGCTGAACACCCTTTGAGCCGAGGTCGCTGAAGTTCATCACGACCGCCTTGCGCCCCGCCTGAAACGGCGTCATCCCCGAGGGTATGTCGGTCTTCCAGACGAGCATGTCCGTCTTCAACACGACGGCGCGGCCGTCGCCGAGGCTTATGGCGTTGACGTCGTCCCAGTTGGGCACGGGCATACCCGGCATTATGGTCAGGTGCCTCATGATACGCGTGATGAGTTCACGTTCCCCGACCTCGGCTATGGTGGCCATGCCTATGGATCAGATCGTACGATTATAAGCATCTACCCAGATACGCGTCTCAAGTATTAAATCGGCAACTGAATGTACAACTTAGGGGGGGCAACCCGATCCTCGACGCCATTATCAACGCTGTCGCCTTCTTCGGCATGATGCTCATAGTCTCCCTCGCTTTCGACCACCTCCTCGGCTTCGCGGGCATCCCGGCGCTCGTCAACAGGATACCCGTCCTCGTAGGCGCCTTCACGGTGAGTACCGTCTCGATGCGGTTGATATTCACCGTGGCTACCTCGGCGGGTGTACAACTACTCGACTACGGCAGTGAGCAGGGGTGGATATACAACAACCCTGAGAACGTCAGGCTCGTCAACGAGTTCCTCGCGGCGAACCCGCTTCTCTCGGTGGGCCTGATACTCTTCTCCTTAGCTGCCGCGATGATCCTCGGCGGCCTCAGCGGCTGGCTCTTAGCCAGAGTCGCCATCAGGCTTGAGCCAATCTACATACTAATCGCCACGCTTGCCCTCACCGACCTCGGCTGTGTACCGGGGAGAAGCATCACGTGGGTCAGCGGAGGCACGCTGGGGCTGTCTGTGCCCGACCCTCTTGCCTTCATCCCGGGCAGCCAGCATACAGCTTGGGCGTTGGTAATCGTCGCCATCGCCGCCTGCGTCTTCCTGCTGCTGAACCGGTTCGAATCATCTCCATGGGGCAGGCTCGTCGCCGCGACGGGAGAGAACCCCATAACGGCCACGAGCATGGGCGGCGACCTCGTCCAGATCCGTGGCAGGGTCATCTTCTACACGTCGGGCATCATGGCACTCGCGGGGACTCTCTGGGGCTTCTACTACCTCTTCGTCGTCGAGGCACCCTTCCACAACTCGCCGTGGCTCTTCTGGCCGATGACCGCTATTCTCCTTGGCGGCTCCGGCGGCAAACGCGGAGCGGTGCTTGGAACAATCGCCGTGTTCACCATCTACGAGGCGATAGTCGTGTTCAAGGAGCCG
This sequence comes from Candidatus Bathyarchaeota archaeon, assembly GCA_013329615.1. Taxonomy (GTDB): domain Archaea; phylum Thermoproteota; class Bathyarchaeia; order TCS64; family TCS64; genus UBA8941; species UBA8941 sp8941u. The sequence continues at coordinate 1,401 of DUKA01000201.1, read as the reverse complement.
CTCGCCACGCTGTTCTTCTTCCCCGCCTCCTACTTGGAGAGCATCATCCTCTCCCTGCTCATGCTCGCCTCGCTCATTCTCCTCCCGAGGGGACCCATCAACGGGCGTAGAAGACACCTAAAGGGCATCGTCTACGACGGCGTCGTAACCGACGACTCCTGATAAACGTCTTATACGCCCATCCGGATGGATATAGAACAACTTGGTGAACGGCATGATGCGCAAACCCCTAGAAGACATCAGGGTCGTCGACATGACACACGTCTGGTTCGGCCCTTGGGCCACCATGATGATGGCTGACATGGGAGCCGAGGTGATCAGGATCGAGCCCCCGTGGGGCGCGATCGATAGGATTAGCGAGGGCATGCTCTACGGCAGGGCCCCCTACACCTTCCACCACCTCAACCAGAACAAGAAGGACCTAACCCTCAACCTCAAGAGCCCAGAGGGCATGCGCCTCCTCAAGGAGCTCATCAAGAAGAGCGACGTAGTCGTCCAGAACATGAGCACGGGCACGATGGAGAAGCTTGGTCTCGGATACGAGGACCTAAAGAAGCTAAACCCCGGCATCATCTACGCCGCACTCAGCGGCTTCGGCCAGTACGGCCCCTACAAGAACAGGAACTGCTACGCCGTCTTCGCAGAGGCGATGAGCGGTCACACACGCATGACGGGCGACGGTGTCGACCCGCAGGGTCCGCCGATCGAGATGGCGATGGCCCTCGGCGACACCCTACCCGGCAGCCTCGCAGCCATGGCGATCCTCGGAGCCCTCCGCTACAGGGACAAGACCGGCCTCGGCCAGATGATAGACGTCGCCCAGCTAGACTGTATGATCGCCGTCAACCCCGGCATCACAGGCTACTTCCTAAGCGGCCTCACGAACTGGGAGATGAGGAAGAAGTTCCCCACCGGCGGCGTCGGCGGCATATTCAAGGCGAAGGATGGCGGCTGGGTGCGCGTCGGCGCGTGGAGCCCAAGCGCGTTGGAGAACCTTAAAAAGTTCCTAGGTGTCGAGGAGCCCACGAAGGAGGACTGCGAGAAGTACATCGCCTCGAAGAACAGGGACGAGGTCGTCGAGGAGTTCGTAGCCGCCGACTTACCCTCATCCCCCATCTACCAGATCGACGAGACGGTCACGGACAAACACCTCGCCGCGAGGAACATGTTCATAGAGGTCGACCACCCACTCGCGGGCAAGTACAAGACCGTGAACAACCCCATCAAGTTCAGCCTGACGCCCGTGGAGAGAAAAACCCCCGCGCCGACGCTCGGCCAGCACAGCAGGGAGATATTGACGAGTATACTCGGGCTCAGCGACGCCCAAGTGGACGAGTTGATAAACGCGGGCGTCGTTGCCCCCGCCTAGGCACCGATTTTCTTAAAAACAGGTGCTTCACC
>DUKA01000010.1 GCA_013329615.1 Candidatus Bathyarchaeota archaeon | reverse complement strand
GCGATCATCGCCTGAACATCGGCTGCCTTCGCCTTGCCCCTGACCTCGGCCATCACCATGCCCATGATAGGACCGGCGGCCTTCTCACCCATCTTCGCCACGAGGTCGCCACTCGCCTTGATCTTGGCCTCGACGATGGAGGCAAGCTGGGCATCGGATAGGAGACCCAAACCAAGGGCAGCGATGGCGGACTTCGCCGGCTTCGATGGGTTCTGCGCCAGCCAGGTTAGCACGGCGGGGACGGACTCCTTTACAAGCTCTTCCGAGGCGACGAGTGTGAAGGTGCCCCTGATGGCGTTGTCAGTCAGTGCCTCGACGAGTACGCCGTCCCTCTGCAGCTTCTTCAGCTCCTCCGTCAGGGTGACGGCGACGAGCGTAGTCAGCGCCTCGTGGGCGCGTGTCAGCTCCTCGAAGAGGCTCATGTACTCGGAGTCGACTATCTGCCTCGCAAGCTTCTCGTTGAGGCCGTAGTCCTTCTGGAAGCGCTTGAGCTTGGCCTCAGGCATTTCGGGCAGGTGTTTCCTGAGCCTCTCGAGGTGCTCGGCGGTGATGGTTATCGCCTTGACGTCGGTCTCGGGGTACATCCTCGCCGCGCCGGGGCGGGGGCGCGTGAATCGCGTCGTGCCGTCTGGGTTCGCCGCCCGGGTCTCCAGCGGTATGCCATTGAAGACGTCCCTCGCTCTCTCCACGACCGCGGACAGTGCGCGCCTCGCCCTCTCCACCTCGTCGGCGACTATGATGACCGCGTCGCCCTCCTTCGCGCCCACGAATGCGCGGAGCGCGTCGACCTCTGCCTGTGTGATGCTGTAGCCGGGTAGTTCGTCTGTGTGGAATATTCCCTTGACGCCGCCGCGGAACTTTGCGTGGTCGCTCATCTCGGTGCCGAGGCGCCTGTTTGGGCACAGCCCCCTGCCGGTCAGCCCGGCGAATCCGGGGAGCCTGACCGCCTTGACCGCTCCGCCACCCTTGAGGGCGCTCTTGAGTATCTTCGACTCCGTCGCCTTGAAGACGCTTGACGCGTCGAGTTGCTTGTCGACGATGTCCGCGGGCTTGACGCCACGCTTAACGAGTTCATCCTTGATCTCGAGAAGGTTCCACTGGCGCGTCGCCTCGTACTCGACGATGGTCGGCATCATGGGGAGGTCTTGCACGCCCTTGATTTCGACGACCTTGCCGTTCATGATTGAAACGTTGACATCTTGGCGGATGGTGCCGAGTCCTCGTCGCACCTTACCGGTGGCGCGCAGTATGCCGCCGATGCGCAGGGCGACTGCCTGTACCTCGGCTGGGTCGCGCATGTCAGGCGCCGTGGCGATCTCCATGAGAGGTATGCCGAGGCGGTCGAGGCGGTAACGGACTACGCTCCCCTCCTCTCCCACGTTCCTCGCGGCGTCCTCCTCGAGACTAATCTGCTGTATACCGTACTTCTTGCCGTCCACCTCGACACCTCCGCCGATGCTGACGACGCATGTACGCTGGAAGCCGCCGGTATTGCTGCCGTCGACGACGGTCTTGCGCATCACGTGCACCTCATCCACGGCGCGGCTGCCCACCATCAGCGCGAAGCTGAGTGTCAGGTCGAGGGTCTCTGGGTCGAGTGGCCCCGGTGGCTCCTCGTCCATCTCGACGAGACAGCTAGTGGCATGGTCGCCCTCGTATTGGATGGTCTTGCCCTTGAGGAACTCGAACAGGGCGGCCGGGTCGAACTCGCCCAGTTCGCTCTGGCTGGGGCGCAGGCGGCGAAGGAACTTGTACTCGGGCTCGGCCTCGCTGAGCTGCGGCGGGCAGTGGCTGAAGAGCTTGTGCTGCGTGGCGAGCTCCTGATGTACCTCTATGCCGACCTTCAGGCCGATCTTCTTGTAGTCGACCATCACGGCTCCCTCCTAGCATAGGGGGTGCGGTCGTTATACTCACCCGCGACGTTTGTGAGCAGCAGCGCCCTCGCTTCTTCGGTGGTCTTCGTGTTGCCGAGGCTCCACATCATCTTGACGAGCGCCGTCTCGGGGAGCATGTCCCCGAGGGGCTCTACGCCTCGGCGTGTAAGCTCCCGTCCCATGCTGTAGACGTTCATGTTGACGCGTCCCCAGATGCACTGGCTCGTCATCCCCATGAGGATGCCCGCCTTCTCGGCGCGCCCTATGGCGTCGTAGCACGCCTCGGAGACGTGGCCGAGGCCAGTGCCCTCGAAGACTATGCCGCGGAACCCGGCGTCGATAAACGAGTCGACTATCAGCGGGTTGAAGCCGGGGTGGAACTTGAGGAGGGCGACCTTCTTCTCGAACCTGTTCATTATGACTGGCTCGGATTTCTGGCGCGGGCGGTAGTGTTCGGCGATCATCTCGAATTTACCGCTCCTGTATCGGGCGATGGGGCTGGCGTTGACGGTCTGGAAGGCGTAGCGGGCGCTGCTGTGGCACTTGCGCACCTTGGCGCCGGGGTGGAATATTATTGAGTCGTCGCTTGTGTCCTCGTGCATGCCGAGCGCCACCTCGGCGAAGGGCGCGTGCGCCGCCGCGTTGACTACCGCGACGAGGTTCGTGGCGGAGTCGCTGCTGGGGCGATCGCTGCTCCTCTGACTGCCGACGAAGATGACGGGGACTGGCAGGTTCTGGACGGCGAGGCTCAGAGCAGCCGTGCTGTAGCCCATCGTGTCGGTACCGTGGGTGATGACGACGCCGTCGGCACCCTTCTTGATCGTCTCGGCGATCCTCTTCGCCATCCCCTCCCAGTGGTCGGAGTTGATGTTCTCGCTGAAGACACTGTAGAGGATGTCGGTCTCGATCTGGGCTATGTCGGCGAGCTCGGGGACGATGCTGAACAAGTCCCGGCTTGACATGGCGGCGTAGACGCCGCCGGTGACGTAGTCGACTCGGCTGGCGATGGTTCCGCCCGTGCTTATGATGCTGACCTTTGGCAGCCCCTCCTTGACGGGGGGCAGCGGCGGTGGGCGGAACTCGGGCTTTATCGCCTCACCGACCTTCTCGACGCGCAGGTCGTCTGCGTGTGCGATGCCGATGTTGTAGCCGGTCTTCTGCTTTATGACGAGGTGCCACTCGTCTGCGTTCTCGACGCGGGGCAGGAGGGTGCCCTCGTATGAGTCGCCCCCCGTGTGGACCCGCACGACGTCTCCCACCCCGACCTTAGCCTTCGTGAGTAGCTCCCTGAGCTTCCCCCTGTAGCCGGGTAGAGTCTCGGCGGTCATCTAGAATCAGGATTTCTACCGCCTATCTGGGTATTAAGAGATGCGGGTCAGAGCGGCTTGGAGACGTAGACGCCCGACTTCTCGTAGCCGAGGCGAGCGTAGTACTGCTTGGTGCCGAGGGCGCTCATGACCACCATCTTGCGCATGTCGTACCGCTCGCGAGCGGTCTTCTCCGCCTCCATCATGAGCGCCTCGCCCCAACCCCTGTGCTGCCAAGCGTCGCCGCGGCGCTCGCCGACGGGAACCATGCGCCCGTAGACGTGTAGTTCCCTGATCAGCCCCGTGTGGTCGTCCAGCTCGGGGCGGAATGGCTCGTATGGGATCCTGAGCCTTACGAAGCCTATGAGGGCGTCGGACTCCCTGTCCTCGGCCTGTATGAAGTCCTCGATGCCCCCGGATGCCTCGTAGACAGTGTGGGTGATCTCAACCCGTTCTGTGTCCGCCTTCTTCGCCGAGTGACCCGCCTCGCGACACCTTATGCACCTGCAACGCCCTCCCCGCGCGACGAGGCGATCCTCCGCGAGCTGGCGCAGGTTGCTCATGTCGACCCCCGCATCTATCCGTGGGAGGGGTATGTCGCGCTGCACCCTCATGATGCGGACCCACGGCGGGGTTATCTCCATGACCTTCGAGACGAGTTCGGTGGCGGCCTCCGTGGTAAGCGGCGCGTACTCGCCCTTCTTCCACCAATCGTAGAGGCGCGTGCCCTTCACGACGAGGGTCGGGTATATCTTGAGCATGTCAGGCTTGAAGCAGGGGTCCTCGAAGATTGTGCGGAAGCCTTCGAGGTCTCGCTCTAGGCTTGACCCGGGGAGACCGGGCATCATGTGGTAGCATATCTTGAGGGCGGAGTCCTTGAGGTGGGAGGTGGCGTCGACAACGTCCTGCACGGTGTGGCCGCGGTCCACGAGCCTGTAGATGTCGTCGTAGACGTTCTGGACGCCGAGTTCGACGCGAGTCACGCCGAGTTCAAGCATCCCGTTGACGTCCTTCTCCTTTATGCAATCGGGGCGCGTCTCGACGGTTACGCCGACGTTCCTCACCCCCGAGTTCTCGGCGTTTAGCTTCGCCTCGGCGAGGTCAGCGGAGGGGACGTCGGTGAGGGCGTCTAGGCAGCCCTTCACGAAGCCCTCCTGATAGGCGTGTGGCGAGGCGGGGAAGGTGCCACCCATGATTATGAGGTCGACCTTGTCGACGACGTGCCCGATTGTCTTCAGCTGCTTGATCCTCGCCTTCACCTGCCTATAGGGGTCGTACTCGTTCTGCGCGCCCCTCATAGCGGCTGGCTCGTATCCCGTGTAGCTCTGGGGGCTGTCCTCGTCGGGGCCACCGGGGCAGTAGGCGCATCGCCCGTGCGGGCAGGGGTATGGCTCGGTCATGACGGCGACGACGCTCACCCCGCTCAAGGCGCGCGCCTCCTTTCGTCTGAGGATGGGGAGCAGAATCTTGGCTTCCTCCTCGGTGAGTGTGGCGAGTATCTCCGAGTTGCGCGGAATCTGTGGCAGCCCGTGCGCGCGTGCCACTTCTATCTTCACGCTGTCAAGGTCGGTCCTAGTGGGGGAATCGATCCGAAGAAGTTTCTCGACTATCTCCCTGAGGGCGCGATCCAAAACCGAGTCCAACTAGGGTGAGACGGACTTAAAAGCGCTGTCCGCCGCCGCGTCCACCGCGTCCGCCGCGTTCGTCGCGTGGGGCGTGGACGATCCTCTTGGTGAAGTTGCTCCTCGTCTTCCTCTTGGGGGCGAGGCGGGTCTTGGGCGTTGGCTCGATCTTGGGTGTCTGTGCCCTGACCTTGCCGGCCTTTGTGAGTGATCCGTGTGTCGGCATGCTATTACCGCCGTCTTCTGGGAGGGTATTTATCTATAAACCTTTCTAGGGGCGAAACGCGGTGTCGTGCCCGGGGATGACGAGCACGGGCTTATACCCCGCCACCTTCTTCAGGCTCGCCACGGCGGTCGCGCCGCTGATGTTCTTCGTAACCACCATAGGCTCCCTGAACTCGAGGTAATCCTCCTTCACGATTGCGGCGTCCCCGACGCAGGCGACGAGCCCCTCGGCAGTCTCAACGAGGGCGGAGATGCTCCCCGGCGTGTGCCCGAAGGTCTCGATAAGGCGCACGTTCTTCGTGACCCTCTTCTCCCCCCTGAACTTCTGCACGTCGAGTATGTCGATGAAGGCGCTGCGCCACTCGGGCCAGTAGAGCTCCGCGGCGTAGTCGTACTCCGCCTCGTGAATGAGGAGGGGCTTACCGCGCCACATATAGTTGGACTCTGTGTGGTCGTAGTGGCAGTGAGTGTTGATTACGATGTCTATGTCGGCCGGCTTGAGGCCGAACTCCGCGAGCCTCTTGGGGAGGCACCCGTAGCGGCCGAGCTGGATGATGCCCGGGTCGATTAATATGTTCTTACCATCGTCCCGAATCATAACCGTGTTCGTGGAGCCGAGGTTGAACGTGACACCGTTGTAGGTTTGACCTATCGCGGGCGGCGGCATCGGCGTCAGCGGCCACCTGAAGGTCAGCATCGGGTGCCCCTCGCGGACACCTAGGCTCATGTAGAAACACTCGAAGAGGACGTCCACCCTCGCCTTCTCGCTGGACATGGATTGAGGGTGCCTTTGGGGTAGAAAACGGTTTCCTCAGTGGTCGACGCGTATCATGCGCCCCGAGGCGTCCATTCGCCTCTTACCAAACTCTGCCGCGATCACCCTCAGTTTAGCAGAGTCGAAGATGGGACCATCATGACACACCCTGTATGGTCCTATGGCGCAGCTTCCGCAGAGCCCCACGGCGCACTTGCACAGCCTCTCGAGGATCGCCTGCACAGGGAGCCCGAGCC
>DUKA01000084.1 GCA_013329615.1 Candidatus Bathyarchaeota archaeon | reverse complement strand
CACTGGGTATCGGCTCCACCAACGACGACGGGTGTGTCCTCCTTTAGAGTCGTACCCTTCGCGGCGCTCCTTGTGATCTGCGCTACCTGTGTGCCATTCTTCTTCACGACGGGGAAAACATCAGCAGGTAGGCTCAACTCATCTAGTAACTTCCACGCCCAATCGCCCCTATTGACGTCGAAGAGGCTGGTCTCGCAGGCGCTTGAGCCTTCGGTGTAAGGAACACCGCCGAGCATGTATCCCGCCCAGTCGCTGATCATGAGGAACACTCGTGCCCGATCTAGAATAGCGGGGTGCTTATCTCTCAGCCACGCGAGTTTGGCGGCTGCGATCCAGCCGGGTACGGGCCAGTGGCCGGAGAGGCGGTACATCCTCTCGCCTAGATGCTTATTCAACTCGTCGCCGTGGGCGTAGATGTCCGGCGTGAAGCTGAGGGGTATCTCCTTCCCGTGTTTGTCGAGGAGGACGAACTCCTCCCTCATGCTCGTCGTGCTGACTCCCTTAACGTCGCTAGGGTCGATCCTCGCCCCTGTGAGGGTCTTCCTGATGACTTTCTTCACGGCGCGCCAACCGATGTCGGTGTTCCAGTCGTCCCTGTCCCACTCGACACCGGCCTGAGAAGCTATTCTACCACTAGTGTCGACTAGGAAACACTTGACGCCTCCCGAGCCGCAGTCGATTGCCATCAGGTACTCGGGCAAGTATGCTCAGCGCTCCAGCACCTTAGGGTTCGCTATCTGAGCCCTGCGTATCTCCTCACCACGCAGGTACCGGGCCGTCGCCTCGGCGACCTGCTGGTAGCCGCGCCTCTCCACCTCGGGGGATCGCCCCGCCGTGTGCGGCGTGACGGTGACGTTGTCCAGCTTCAGCAGGGGGTTATCGGGCTTCACCGGGTCCTCCTCGAACACGTCGAGTGCTGCCCCCGCTATTTTCTTCGCCTTGAGTGCCTCGTAGAGTGTCTTCTCGTCGATTATCTCGCCCCTGGCGGAGTTGATTATCGTGGCGGAGGGTTTCATCAGGGCGATGCGCTCTGCGTTTAGCATGTGCGTTGTCTCGGGTGTCAGCTTGGCGTGTATTGAGATGAAGTCGGACGTCCTTAGCAATGGCTCCAGCTCACTCTTGGCGCAGTCGTCCTTCGCGAGCGCCTCGGCAGTTATGTAGGGATCAAAGACTTGCACTTTCATGTCGAAGGCGTGTGCCCTCTTGGATACCCGCCTGCCTACCTCGCCGAAGCCGATGAGACCGAGGGTCTTTCCCTCCAACTCCTGGAAGGCATAACCTCCCAAGTATTTTCTGCCTAACTTCTCGACATCCGTGAAGTATGTGCCGGTCTTTAGTGCCATGCTGTGGCGGGCGATGTGGCGAGACTCGGAGAGTATGAAACCCATTGTCTGGTCGGCGACTGAGATGGCATTCCTCCCCACTGTGCCGACCAGCATGATGCCCCGCGCTGTGGCGGCGGCGGCGTCGACGTTAACCGGCCCACCACGCGCTATCCCTATCACCTTCAACGCTGGGTCCGAGTCCATGACCGAGGCGGTCATCGGGGCGAATCCGCTCAGAACAACCTCAGCGCATCTGATGCTCTCCTTTATGAAATCGGGGTCGCCGAACGCCTCCTTGACGTTTTCCTTCACATCCGTCGACCACTTGTATGCTCCGGCTCTGTTTTCGACGTAGACGATATCGTGTTTTGTGTAGTCTGGACCGAGGCTGTCCCTAAGCATGTCCTCCCAGATCTGTTTTGCGTCCGATTTCGACCATGAATCGTAAAGCACAACTATCCTTGCCATATTCGCCGCCTCCCAACACTTCCTCGAGAGCACTATTATGTGTTTCCAACCACTCACGGCTTGGATGGAAACTTTGTCCGTATCGAGAGATAGGCATACCTGAAAAGTGGTTTATGGATACATTTCACGTCTGAAACGGGTAAATGCGCCTCGTTTCGGACTTCTCCGTCTCGAAAATGTTTTACGCCTTATAATAGTTAAGTATCAAAACTATAGCCCAAAATAATGTCCAGCGTCCTTCTGAGAATGAGCCTTGCTGAAGACCCGCGTTCAATCACGCCGACAAATTACATAGGTTTAACCTCTAGTAACCCCGCGTAGTGTGGTACAGGGAGCCTCAGGGGTAACCTATACACGGTGAAATGAGAAAATGACAGTGTATTTTGATAAGAGAAGGCCCGGCAGTGAACCTAGGGAACGTCCCCGTGAGGCGACGAAGGTAAAGTGTTCGGATTGCGGCAAGGAATGCGAAGTGCCGTTCAAGCCTACACCCGGTCGTGCGGTGTACTGCAGAGACTGCTTCTCGAAGCACAGGCCAGCCTAGAAACTGCGCCTTCTTCTAATCCTTCTTCACTCCCCAGTTGTCGAGAGACTCCACGGTCTTTAGCCCGAGTATGCCCATCAGGCACCCGATTTTCCTCCTCAATTCGATCTGGACCTGAACTCCTTCAGCCACCAGCAGCTCAGTTATTCGTCTTGCCAGACCTACTCCCGTCTCGTCGAAGTCGGTTAAGACGAGTACACTCCGGGCCTTCGCTGAGATGTTAGCGGCCACGTCGTGTTCTACCTGCCCAACGTGTGAGAAGACGTCGATGGGGGCAGTTACGCCGAGGTATCTGAGAGCGTCAACGTCACGGGTCCCCTCGACGAGTATGAACTCTACCTCATACCCCCCGCCGGTAAGGATCGCCTTCAACTCATCGAAGGCTTCCCTCTGCCTCTCGCTCCGGGTGGTCATTCGTCTACTCCTTTGCCACGAGTATGAGAGTGAGGTCGTTCACGTTCGTCCCTGTCGGCCCGGTGAGGAGCAGGTCGCCGGCCTTCTCAAAGAGATGATACGCGTCGTTTTCCCTAAGGGTGGCGTCGATTGACAGGTTCAGTCTGGTTATTTTCCCCGATGTGGCGCCGTCTACTATGGCTCCGGCCGAATCGGTTGGGCCGTCGAGGCCGTCCGTGGCGAGGGAGGCGACTAGGCACGGCGTCCCCGCTATCCTCTTCGCGGCGCCGAGTGCCACTTCTTGATTGCGTCCGCCTTTCCCGGAGCCCTTCACGTCCACGGTCGTCTCGCCACCGACGATGATCGCGGCGGGGGCGCCGATCGGTCTACCCTTGCCCGCGATCTCTCGGGCGATCCCCGCATAGACACCGCCGACGTGCCTTGCCTCCCCCTCGACCATCGTGGACAGCACCATCGAGGCGTACCCGAGTTCCACCGCCTTCTTCGCCGCCGCCTCAGCGGCGTACGAGTTGTTGGCGACGAGCACGTTTCGGGTCTTCTTGAAGGCGGGGTCGTCTGCCTCGGGTGTGTCGGATATATCGCCGGCGATACCCCTCTCGATACGTCTCCGTATTGCTTCGGAGGCGTCATCCCACGAGTCGTATTTCACGAGCACATTTTTTGCGTCTGTCCACGTCGTCGAATCGGGGGCAGTGGGTCCCGAGGCTATCGTGTCGAGCGGGTCGCCGATTACGTCTGATAAGATCAGGCTCAACACCTCCGCGGGTTGGCACCGCTTCGCCAGTTGCCCTCCCTTGAATGAGTCGAGGTGCTTGCGGACGGCGTTGAGGTCGTTTATCGTGGCGCCTCTCTTCAGGAGCTTGCCTGTTATGGCTTGGAGGTCGTCCAGCGTTATCCCCTCGGCTGGGCTCGGCATCAGCGCGGAGCCGCCACCGGATATGATCACTATGACGAGGTCCATGCCCGTCAACCCCGTGACCTTGGTGAGCATCTCCTCGACGCCGCGTGCGCCTGCCTCGTCCGGTACGGGGTGGGATGCGCCCACGAGTTTGACCTGCGGGACATGGTACTTGCCTTCGGTGCCCTTCAGGATATTTACGACGCCGCCGGTCATCCTGTCCCCGAGCAGGTGCTCAACCGCCTCCGCCATGGGGCCACCCGCCTTTCCGCCGCCGACGAGGAAGATGCGTCTGAACCGCAGATCATACGTCTCCCCGTCGACGTAGAGTTCGCTTCCCTCTACCTTCACCTTGTCGTAGATGGCTTTCTTGGGGTCGACCGCGTCAAGAGCCGAACCCAGAATCGTGAGCGCGTCGCCACGCAGCTTGACATAAACGCCAGCCCCGTTTCCCAAGATGCGGTCTTCGTTGAGGAACTTCACCCCAGTGCCACCTAGGGTAGAGGTGTGTGGTAC
>DUKA01000133.1 GCA_013329615.1 Candidatus Bathyarchaeota archaeon | reverse complement strand
GTCATCCATCAACTGGCTGACGTGTAGCAGCGCGTCGACTGGGCCGATCCTGAGGAAGGTACCGAAGTCTGCGACCTCGACCACCTCACCCTCGACGATCTCCTGAAGCTGCGGGAAAAAGGTCATTATGCTGAATGTGACCTGATGGTGTGTCCCACCGTCGCCCGGGACGATGCGGCCAACCGGGTTGACCTCTACCTTGTTCACTGAGATGACGTAGCCCAGGTCCTCGTCGACTAGTCCTTCGTACTTGCCGCGTAGTTCCTCGTAGGCGGCGGCGTCGAGGGGTTTATCGAACTTGTTCGGGCTGATTCGGATGGTGTCCTTAAGGGTGATTAGGTTGAACATCGCATCGCCTCAAGTTAGCCGGGGTTGGTTGATAAAAACGTTCCTGAAGCTCACAGCTCGATGAGCACCTCGAAGGACTCCTTGCTTATAATTTCCCCGAGGTCCTTCTTCCATTCGTCGCCGACGGCTACGAGTATGTAGATGCCCGCGATGTCGGCGCGCTGGTTCCTGACGAGGTCGACGAGTGCCTTTATGGTCTCGCCGCTGCGTACGACGTCGTCTATGATGAGTATGCTGTCCTTCTTCTTCAGGGATGCCTTGGGAACGTACATCGTCTTCCTCATGGCGGAGCCCTTGGGAATGAATGACTCCTCGAGGAAGTCGTTGATGCCGACCTCCTTCGTCTCCTTAGCAACGAGGAGGTCCACGTCTAGTAGGTTGGCGACGAGGGTGGAAACGGGTATACCGTCGACGGCCGCCGTGAGCACCTTGGTGACGCGGCGACCCGCGAACTTTTCCATGGCATAGTTTGCCATGATCTTGAGCCACGTGATCTCGGCGACGAGGGGCGTGTTGTCGAAGTAACCTTCCTCGTCGAAGTTGATCCTCTTCTTTAACTCGGCCTTGATATCGGTGATCTCCATAAGCTTCTCGTATAGGCCCTGGGCCCTGTCGTAGCTGGGCAGGACGTGCCCTCTCATATACCTGCTGAGTATGGGCGGGCTGAGCCCGAGGTAATCGGATAACTCCTGATAGGTATGGCTCTCGCTCGCGACCTTCAGGAGGTCGGTGATCATCATTCTATACTTTAGTTCGCGTACCCTCGTCTCTGCCATTCACATCATCCCCCAGCTGGCGGAGCGGGCCTGAGGGGATTTGAACCCCTGACCAACGGCTCTCTTCGACCCTAAGGTCCTAAAAGGCCGACGCTCTTCCTTGCTGAGCTACAGGCCCATGGCCCTAAGCGTTTAGCCAATACGGTAAACTGCGTATATAACTGTTTCCGGTTTTGCGCTAATCGTTTAATATAAACACTCTTTTCGGTAAAAGTTGCACCCATGCGCAAAAGGCGGAAATCCTCAACATATTTATTAGATCGCTAGGGTTATTCACTCCGGTAATCTACGCGGCCGTAGTCCAGCCTGGTAAGATACCAGCCCCCCACGATCCTTATCGGGGAAAGTTGGTGACCCGGGTCCAAATCCCGGCGGCCGCACCACCTACTCGCTTCTGAGTGCCTCGACTGGGTTCAGGTTGGCGGCGCGCCATGCGGGGTAGAGACCGGAGAGCGTCGTGGTAATCACCGCAAAGAAGGTGACGAGCACGCCGTTGGTCAGGGAAGGCACTGCGGTCACACCGATGACGGAGCCTATAACTCCGCTGAGGGAGAAGCCGACGAGGACACCGAGGATACCCCCTATGAATCCGGTTAAGATTGCTTCGGAGATGAACATCATCATCACGTGCCTGCTCTTCGCGCCTATGGCCTTCATGACGCCTATCTCGCGGGTGCGCTCAAGCACGCTGATTGTCATCGTGTTGATTATACCCACGCCGGCCACTACAAGGCTGATGGCCGCGATGCCACCTAGCACAGCTTGAATGGAGCCGAGGACCTGATCCATCGTCGCCTTCGCGGACTCATAGGTCACGGCGCTGTAACCCTTGCCGAGCTTCGCCTTTATCCCGGAGGCGGCCTTGGCAACATTATCAACAGAGTTGGCTTGCGCCATGGCGTAGGAGTAGGTGTTACCCGTCTCGAAGAACTGCTGTGCATCCCTTATCGTCAGGGCAACTGCGTCGTCCAAGTTGACGCCAAAAGTCGAGCCCTGCTTCGTCAATACGCCGATTACCCTGATCGTGAGGGTCTTTTGGACATCACCGACGCGGGTCGTAAGTGTCATCCGGTCACCGACATTGAGGACCGGCGCATCTAGGTCCTGCGGCCAGGCGACATTTGCCCCGATTATGGCGACGCCGTTGTCGCTGCGTACCATCGCGCGGCCCTCTACCAGTTCGAAGCTTGTGTTTATCTTTTGGAAGTTTTCATCCAGACCATATGTTGATGCCCGATACGTCTCACCCTTCACGGTGTAGGACACAACGTTGTTCGCTATAATGGGAGTAACGGCGGAGACGTATTCGACGTTCGAGATCGTGTTTAGATCCTTGTACGTGAGCTTGCCTGTGGTCATCGTTCCGCTTGAGAATCCGCCCGGGATGACCATCACGTTCTGTGGGCCGAATACCTGTAGCTGCCCGCCGACGCTGTCGCTGAGTCCCTGTGTTATGGATACTAGCCCCGTGACGGCTGCGCAGCCAATCAGTATGCCGATCAGGTTGAGGGCGAATCGGAATTTCCTCGATCTCACGCTCTCCCAAGCGGAGGCCAGTATATCGCCGAACTTCAAAGATTTGACCGCCTACTGTATGCCAAACAAGCGTCTCAGCCATCCCCAGAGACCGCCGTCTTCGCCGGTTGTTGTTGTGACCGTCGTTGCCTTGACAACGGACAGGGGTACGTCGAGGGTCTGCTCCTGTTGGATATTCCTGTTGTCCATCCAGGTAACTTTCAGCTTCATGGTGTAACTTCCAATGGCTGTGCCGTTGTTTACCTTGAATTTTATAGAGAATGGCACGGGGCTGTCTGGGTCGACTGCGCCGATGTATTCGGTGCTACCGACCACTGTGGCGACTGGATCAAAGGATACGACCTGTAACCTCGTGAATTCGACCCTGCTCGTCCCGATCAGCAGCAGGTCGCCTTCATAAGTGGTGGTCTTGCTGATCTGGGCAGTCACAACGACGTCCTCCATGAGTGTGAAATCTACTAGTTGATTCACTGGGATTGTTATGATCTCGGTAGCGGTTCCTTGAGTGCCCTTGTAGTCAGTGTATCTGACGGTTACTGTTAGGGGCATTTCGCCTGCTGGTGCGGAGCCGTCGAGGATCAGCGTGTATTTCTGTTGGATCGACTCGTCCGGATTGAGATCGCCTATGGCGAGGCTCGTCGGGTTGACTGGTGAAAGTAGCCCCTGCTGGTCGAGGGAGAGAGTGGTCTTCGCGTTGTAGACCGACGCCCCAGTGCAGGCTATGCTCAGGTTTATGTCGAATTGCTGCCCTGGAGTGACGGTGGATGTGCTCAGGTTCGTGACTGTAATGATGGGGTTGCGGGGCAGGTAGGGGCTCGCCACCTCAACTGGTAGGCTAATCGCCTGCTTGAGGCGGTTCCCAGACTGATCCGAGTAGTATACACCTGCATTAAGGGAGTATGCACCCACCGGAGTGTTCTCAAGCGATTTGACCAGCACGTCGAAGCTAACGGACGAGCCAACGGCGATGGATGCGGCGTGGTAGTTGAGCTGGTTCTCGATGGAGAGCAGTGGCGAGCCTGAGGACAGTATGATGTCTAGATCAGAGATGTCATTAGGTGAGATGTTCTCGACCTTCATCGTGACGGTCGCCGTCGCGCCCGCGGCGAGCTTCGAGGGGGCCACGGTCACCTTAGCCATTGGCTGAAAGGCGTCGTTAACTATTATGTTGATGGGCACGGTCAGGGTTATCGACCTGCCCTGACGGACATAGTTGGACTGGAAAGAGAGTGTGTAGGAGCCGACCGCTAGGCTCTGGTCGACGTACAGCGTGACATTATAGGAAACGGTCTGTTCGCTCCCTATGCTATTTACAATGTTGTGGGTTTTTTCTATCACTGAGAGACCGGGCGTTGACGAGGTTACGATTGCGTCTATCTCGGTTATCTCGTAGTCGCCGGCGTTGTGGAGCTGAAGTGTAACCTTTCCCTTCGCACCCGCAGTCAGGTAGATGTTTGTCGCGGATATCTCCAAGTGGGAGATGTCATCCGCATAGGTCGATGCTATCTGGCCTGTCATTAGGCAGGCGAGCAGTATAGGTATCAAGTAACTCTTTTTCACGTTCATATCAATCATTTGAATTTTTTCTCTCCGGCTATCTCTCCGTCTCTTATCATGAGCAGCCTATCCGTGGCCTGCGCCACGTTTGGGTCGTGCGTGATCAGGACGAAAGTCTTGCCCTGCTCCTGATTGAGGCGGCGCAGGAGGCCCATGATCTCCTGCCCCGTCTTCGAGTCTAGGTTGCCTGTGAGCTCGTCGCATAGGAAAAGTGGAGGGTTGTTGGCGAGTGCGCGTGCTATAGCTACGCGTTGCTGCTCGCCGCCGCTCAACTGGTTCGGGCGGTGGTCTGTTCTCTCCCCTAGGCCAACCGACTCGAGGAGTGCCTTCGCCTTCTCCTTCCTCAACTTTGTCGGGACGCCACTAATACTGAGGGGCAGCTCGACGTTGTGCTGTGCGTCCATGCGTTGGATGAGGTTGAATTGTTGGAAGATGAAGCCGATCTCTTTGTTTCTCAGGTCGGCGAGCTGGTTATCATCGAGGGTACTTATGTCGGTGCCGTTTATCATGACTTTTCCCGATGTAGGTCGGTCGAGGGCGCCGAGCATGTTTAGGAGTGTTGACTTGCCGCTCCCCGAGGGACCCATGATCGCCATGAATTCGCCTTTTTCGATCTTGAGATTGACTTTCTTTAGTATCCGAAGGAGTTGACTGCCTTGGGTGTACTCTTTAACCAAGTCCTGCGTTTCGATGGCTAGAGTCAAGACACTTCAGCCTCCAAGTCCCTGATCATCTTGTCGAGTTCGGTTTGTCGGCGGGAGAAGTTCGTTCTGAGANNCCGTAGAAATCGGAGCTTTGTGATGGAATCAACACTGTCGTCGAGTATGTGTATAAAGCCTCCCATGAAATTCATGTCTTCGGATGCCATCTCGGAGACGCTAGAGAGTATGCTTTTCTTGAGCTCGGGGGACATCCACTTCGTCATCGTTTCGAGGAAACGGGAGCTGAACTTCATGTTTAGGGCCTGTTGTTTGCCTATTTCGAGGAGGAATTGCCTACCATTCGGCGTTATGTGGTAGAAG
>DUKA01000057.1 GCA_013329615.1 Candidatus Bathyarchaeota archaeon | reverse complement strand
TTGCCGCTGCTGACGGCTATGATCCTCTTCACCGCATCGAATCTGCTAGGGATTATGGCTAGGCGGGGGTCGTTCACTCCTTCTTCCTCCCCTTTATGCTGGCGAGCCAGACCCCGCGCCCCTCAGTGACCTCGAAGTCAGGGCTACCGCAGTCGGGGCACTTGAGGTAGACGTGCGCCATCTCGGGGACGAAGTGGATGGCCTCGCCAGTCGTCTCGTCGAGCTTCTCCGACTCCAGTTTCCACTCGCGCGAGCATTTGCGGCACTTAAAGCTGGCGGGGACGGCCTCGATGACGAACTTGGCGCCTTTCATCCGGTGGGTCCTGAGCTGGTCGAGAGCGAACTCGATTATGTCGTGCTCGATGGACTGTAGCTCGCCTATCATTATCTTGACCTCGGTGATCTCCTCGATACCTTGGTCCTCGGCGAACTTGTCGGCGGTCTTCACGATGCCTTCGGCTAGGGCCCACTCGTGCATGGGCTCAACTCCCCGCCACGGTCTTAATGAATATTACGCCCCGCCACTTGAGTATTACGAGGGCACCGGGAAATAATACACGCACATGGGCACACGCGGCGTAACAAAATTTGGCGCCTCAGTAGACCCAGAACTACTACAGAGCTTCGACGACGCGACGAGAGGAGTGGGCATGAACAGGTCCTCCGCGATCGAAACGGCCATGAGGGGCTTCCTCGCCGAGCAGAAATGGTCAACAGCGGAGGAGGGACTCGTCGCGGGGGCACTGATGATGATCTACGACCACCATTCACGCAGCGTCGTTGACGAGATACTCGACGTCCAGCATGACTTCACAGACGTGATCGCCTCCTCGACGCATGTGCACTTCGACCAGGACAACTGTCTTGAGATAGTCGCCGTGAGGGGCGGTGTTGGTCGGCTCAGGGAGCTCATGCATAGGATAGAGGCGAGCAAGGGGATCAAGCAGCTGAAGCTCAGCCTCCTCAACGTGTAAGTATTATATTTATCTTCTTTCGTAATATTTTTATCTCCAGTATTACCAATAAGGCGAGAAGTAATAAAATGAGGACCAAGTTCACGATGACGGACCATATATATTCGATGAACGCCGCAAGCAGGGGTGCCCTAAACGCGGGTGCCTCACACTTATCATCGGAGGATGCAACGGGTTGAAGATCGTCTCGACCCCGAAGCAAAGGAAGTGGAGTGATGGGCTCTATCTCCGCGCAGAAGAGTTCCACGGTCACGGCGGCCCCTTCATGGTCATAGGTCTCAGGATGGGGTTGACGGCCCTCGACCTGCTCGACGCCAAGGGCTGGTTCGGTATAAGATGTAGGGCCATGCTCCGTTGGAGGCCCCCCGACTCTTGTATCCTCGACGGCATCCAGATTTCGACGGGGTGCACAACGGGTAAACACAGCCTCGAAGTGGTGGAATGCGACGGCGTCGCCGCTGAGTTCAAGTCCGGCGAGAAGACGCTCCTAATCAGCGTCAAAAAAGACGTCCTCGCCAAGATAGGGCACGAGCTAGAGGAGGAAGACCACGATGAGGAGCCGGGGGAGCTCATCGAGTGGCTGAAGGAGATGCCCCAGGAAGCCCTATTCGAGACATCCACACGGTAGCCCGTGAGTGGATAGATTTAAGAACGGTTCGTGTCCAGTCTTTAGGATTCACCGCAGGTTCTAGCCATGAGGAACGAGGTCGAGAAGCTCGCAGGCAAGATTAAGGACAAGGAACTAAGGGGCAAGGTAGTGGATCTGCTCAGCAACCCCTCACTCGACCTAGACTCACCCCGGCTCAGCGTCGAGGAGTGCCCGGCGGGGGCTTACCAGCACCATAGCTATAGCGGCGGCCTACTGCAGCACACTATAGGGGTCACGAAGCTTAGCGTGACGCTGTGCGACCTCGTCGAGGATGTGTACGGCGGAAAGGTGGACAGGGACACGGTCCTAGCTGGCGCCCTCATCCACGACATCATGAAGGTCTACACCTACGAGCCGCGCGGCGACGGCAGCTACATGAGCAGCAACCTCGGTGAGAAGGTCGACCACCTCACACTGCTCGTCGCTGAGCTCTACAAGCGGGGCTTCCCCGTCGATGTTATCCACGTCGCGGCTTCCCACCACGGCGATGTCAGTCCCGTGAAGCCCAAGACGATGGAGGCGCTCATCGTCAGTATAGCGGACCTCGCCGACTCGGAGCTGAGCAGGAAGACGCTGCGCGCCGCGGAGTACCTGCTCCGTCAGATGGGGGAGAGCCAGCCAAAGCTGGGCTCGAGCAAGGAGGCTCTCAACCTCGTGCAGGCGAAGAGCCGCGAGGGCTGGGACGGCGTCCGCAGGCTAAGCGGCGGCAGGGCGTAACCAATTTTCGGGTATCGTTTATACTCGCCCACGGGCGACTGCGAACCTCTAAATATCGAGGCCGTCGAGAGACTCCGCAGAGGATAACGAATGATCAGGGTTGCCGTGATCGGCTTCGGGACCGTTGGCAGCAACTTCGCCAGGGTCCTGCATGAGAAGAGGAAGATGCTGAAGGACCGCTACGGCCTCGAGTGCGAGCTTGTGGCGGTGAGCGACATAAACAGGGGCGCCGTCTACGACCCGGAGGGGCTCGACATAGCCGAGCTGCTCCGCCTAGTCAAGGAGTCGAATAAGATCGACGGCTACAAGGGCGGTGTCAAGGGGATGGACAGCATCAGGACTGTCAGGGAAGCGAACGCCGACGTCGTCGTCGAGGCCGCGTGGACGAACCTCGAGACGGGTGAGCCGGGGCTCACACACATCAAGGAGGCGTTGAGGGCGAAGAGGCACGTCATAACGAGCAACAAGGGGCCGATAGCCCTCGCGTACCCGGAGCTGAAGAGGCTCGCCGACGAGAACGGTGTACAGATTCGCTTCGAGTGCACCGTCATGAGTGGGACTCCGACGATTATGCTGGGCATGGACGGACTCGCCGGGCATATAGTCAACGGCTTCCGCGGCATCCTCAACGGCACAACGAACTACATCCTCACGAACATGGAGAAGGGCGGCGCCTACGCTGACATCCTTAAGGAGGCGCAGAAGCTGGGATACGCCGAGGTCGAGCCCTCGGGCGACGTGGAGGGCTTAGACGCCGTGGGGAAGACGGTGATACTAGCCAACAGCATTATGGGAGCAAAGCTAAGGGTCGCCGACGTGGAGAGGGAGGGAATCACGAAGATCGCGCCGAAGGACATCGAGGCGGCGAAGAAGCAGGGGAAGAGGATCAAGCTCATCGCCCACGCGTGGCGCGACGGCGCCAAGGTGAAGGCGAAGGTCTCCCCCGAGCTAGTTGAGCTCACCGACCCTCTCGCCAGTGTAACTGGCACAACGAACGCCCTGACGTTCGATACGGATGGCCTCGGTCCCGTCACCATCATAGGCAAGGGCGCAGGCGGCATCGAGACCGGCCACGGCATACTCTCAGACCTGCTCGCCATACACAGGTCGATGTAGAGGGATGCCCGTGAGCGCTGAGCAGAGGATTACATTCGACTCCTCCGGCCTCGACGCCACACTCAACTACCTGAAGGATAGGACGCAGGGCAATTTTCACGCTCTCGTGGCGAGTAAAGGGAACGCCTTCGCCTTCAAGCACTACCAGTAGTCTAATATGGACACCGGGACGACGCCCGGGGAGTTCTGGGCGAGGATTCTGGGAAGAACACGGGACGCCGAGGCGGCGATAAGCGGCGCATCCGCCATGAGGGACTATCTGCTCTCCCAGAGCTGGTCGCGTTGGCTCCCCGGCGTACTAGAATGCCTCCCACGGGGCCACACGTTTGACACCACGGTCTACCTGAATCTGGGCTACGATAACGTCGCCTACGGCGTGGACGTAGCGCTCAACCTCAACCACCCGTCATTCCACGCGGACCCGAGGGAGGCGGTCTATTACCTCATGCACGAACTTGCACACGCCGGATACCTCACATACAACAGGATGCCGGACCTGACGGTTCCAAGGACGTGGGGGGAGCTCGCGGGGAACGTGATGTCTCTCACGCACTTGGAGGGGATGGGGGTCCTGACGCCGCTGAGGTTGAGGATGGCGGAGGGCAGGCTTGGTGACCCAGACTACGCCGCCCTTGGTGATCCTACTGCGAAGGGGGGAAGAGTGCTCGCCTACTTTGAGAAGCTAGGGAGGTTAGAACAAGAGCCCAAACGGGAAGTCGTTGAGGGCGATCTCGACGTCTACGACCAGTTCAGCGGCAAAACCCAACGACTGTGGTATATCGCGGGCTGCCACATGGCTCAGGTCATCGAGGCGGAGCGGGGGAGGGAGATACTGCGTGAACTCGTCAGGAGGGGGAGCGGTGCCTTCTTCGAGGTCTACCGTGGGATACGCGACCCGGTGAGGGACTAGCCCGCGTCGGCGGGGAAAGCTAATATTGTGCTTCCCATGGTTCATCTCTGGGCAGAGGTGCCAGAGCGGTTATTGGGCTAGTCTCGAAAACTAGTGGCCTTGAGCCTCAAGGGTTCGAATCCCTTCCTCTGCGCCAAAACTTACCCAAATCAGGGTCGTTTTTAAAGTTATTTTATGGAAAAAGGGAGTTTTATCATTTTTTCATATTTGAGTTAGTGTGAAACGATCCAAACCACCCAACACAAATGAGGTTTGTTAAAAACTTAGTTAAGAGTCCAAATCTTCGGATGGCGCTACCTTCTTTTTTCCACCGACGAAGACGATCTTTACTTTCTCCTCCGTAATCAGGCCCTCCTTGATAATCATGGCCAGCTCACCCTTCACCCGGTCTATATTCTCCTCGGTATCAGCCACCTCAACGACGATGGGTAGATCCGTACTGAGGCGAAGGATACTCGTCGAGGATATACGGCTAGTTTGCCCAAATCCAGAGATCCCGCGGAGCACGGTCGCCCCAGCGAGACCCTCCCGCTTAAGGTACTCGACGATGTACCGATAGAGAGGCTTGCCTCCGTAGGAGTCGGACTCACCGATGTAGATACGTAGCAGGATCGCCTCCGAGTCCATCCTAAGCGTCAAGCAGCCACCCCCGACAACCTCAAAGCGATGAGCCTCCCAAGCCACACCCCGACTAATACCAGCGCATTCGTGCCTAAGAGGTTTAAGAGGAATCGAACGGTCTCACCCTGCTCGAGGAGCCTGAAGGACTCAAAGCCAAACGTGCTCATCGTCGTATAGGCGCCTAGAAAGCCGACTGTGAGAAGAATCCGCACATTCGAAGGCATCCCCGTCGAGTACTCTGACAAGTACATTATAACGCTGAGCAGCAGCGACCCGGTGAAGTTCACAGCAAGTGTCCCGTAAGGGAAACCGCTGTAGTTGCCCTGAACCCAACCGCTAAGAAGGTAACGCGATATCGCACCCACGAGCCCACCAGCGCCGATGAGGGCAAGAGTATAGACTTCCATGTGAACACCTCAAAATCACTTATACGGGGCCCACATTACCCCCATCATTCTGCTTCGCCCGGAGGAGAAGGACAACCGCGACGACCTGAGCCAATACGACGAAGCCGAGCATCAGCAAGGGTGACACCGAGGTGTCTATCATGTAGCCGAAGGCTATGCCACTGACGAAGGTTCCGGCGCCCAGCATCACGTTGAAGAAGCCGTAGGCTGAGCCCCTCCTTCCTAGTGGTACTAGGTCGGTCACGGCGGCGCGGTATATAGATTCCTGCATCCCGAGGACCAAGCCATAGGAGACACAGGCAAGAATCACCCCCGGGAGCCCGACGAGGGATTGGAACGCGAGTGGCAGGACCGATAGCACGAAGGGCACCGCTAGAAACTTGATGCCGATCTTATCGTAGATGTAACCTGAGACCAGAGCCATGGGGGCGTCGATTAGTTGGACTACAACATAGAGGAACGGCACAAGCC
>DUKA01000089.1 GCA_013329615.1 Candidatus Bathyarchaeota archaeon | reverse complement strand
GCGCAGTGGAAGTAGACGCAGTTTCTCTCCGCGTCGTATCCGTGGCTGAGGGTCACGAGGTATGGCTCGTCGTTAAGGCTCATGGCGACGGTGACGTGCTTCGCCTCACGCAGGATCGCTCTCATCTCGGCCTCGTCGGTGATCTGTTTGTCCCCGCGCCTCATGGGATGCATGTCGATCACTCTAAAATTTGACTGGTTTGGGCGGGCTCGGGTACGTGAACCTGCTCTGCGTTAGCCCTAGCTCGACGAGCATCTCCGCCATCTTAATTGATACCCTGCCCGGGTGCACCATAGTGGCCCCGGGATGAGACTCCGCAAGCTCCTCCTTGAGCTTGTCAACGTGGTTGTTCAGCGCCATGCAGCCGAAGCAGACCGCGTCCGCCCCGTCCTCTATCGACTCGATCACCGTCTCCTTGACGGCGTCGTAGCTCTCCGGCTTTCCAAGCTCCAACACGGGGATGTCTACGCTGTAGACGCCGACGCACTTATCCTCGAGGCGGTAGTCCCTGATCTGGCGCCACGCGAGCTGCTCGACCTCGGGGAGCTGCACTATGAGACTGAAGTAGTCGGCTAGGAAGGAGGCGACATGCATGGATGCACTGCCGGGGCCGATCACAGGTATGTCGACGAGGCTCCGGGAACTGAGCAGGCTGGGGTCATGACCGCCCCAGATGAGCACCGCGTCCGCGCCCTCACTCTCCGACTTGACGACCCGCTCGAGTATGCCGGGGGCAGCCTGCTCCATCTCCGCGAGGGAGTCCACGGACGGTGGGGGATTTTTTGTGAAGACGAGGTTGACCTCCGTCCCCGGAGACGCGTAGCTCCTGAGAATCTCTATACGCCTCTTCAGGTCCGCCTGAGACAACCCGCCTATCAGCATGACTACGTCTATGCGCAATTCAACCACTGGCTATACGGGGCGCGTCTCCGGATAAAAGGAGCCGGGTAGCCTACTTGCTCATTATGACGTTCGCCCAGTTGGCGAGTGAGTTCTTCCTCTGCGCCCTGATGTACGCCTCCTCGATGAGGAGCCTCATGGAGTCCTCAGGCATGTCGATGATGTAGTCGATGAGCATGGACGCGAAGACGCGCCTTGGCGCCTGCTCAGTGAGTGTTATGTTGTTTTCCTCAGCGAAGGCGAGCAGGTCGTCCCGGGACGCGAAGATCTTCTCCGAGTAGAGATCGCCGACGAACCTGCTAACAAGCGCCCTGTTCTCCTCCCTGAGCACCCTCAGCTTGATGTCGATCTTCGACTCCTCGATCATCTTCTCGCTATACCGCGAGATGGTCCTCAACACCAGCTCCTTGTTGTGCAGTATGTCTAGGAGCCTGAAGATGTTCTCATCCATCCTGCGGCTCTTCAGTTTCTCCTCAAGGTCAGTGATTGTGCCCGCGCCGTAGCGTCTGGATATGCTTAGCAGGTCTATGAGGAGGTCCGATTCTTCCTGTTCGGTCATATTCCTAGCCTCTGTGCCAGCTCATCGGCGAGTGCGTGGAAGCCGGTGATGCTGTTCTCCCTGGCGCGGGGTGTCCAGAAGAGCGGTTTGCCGAGTCGGGCGCTGTTCGGGAAGGCGCGCGAGTACTTGACTTCGCTTCTGAATACGTACCAGCCGAGGCTTGTGGCGAGGTCGACGACCTCCGCCTTCGCCGTCTGCTCCTCTTTCCCCTGGTTCGTCGTGGCGTTGAAGACGACGCCTGCGAGGCGCAGCTCGTGGTCGGGATGCTCGGTGTGGAACCTGTCGAGGGAGTTGCGTATCAGTGGGAGGCCGATCGTGGACAGGAACTCGGGGCGCACGGGGATGAGGGCATAGTCGCTGGCGAGGTAGGCGGAGGAGGTGAAGAGCGACTCCGTCGGCGGGCAGTCGATGAGTATGAGGTCGTAGCCTTCCTCGATCTCCTTCACCGTCTTCGCAAGCGTCGACTCCTTGTCCCGCGGCTCCTTGAGGGCGGTGGCGAGCTCGGGCTGGGAGGGTATGATGTCGAGGAGTCCGCCGTTCTTCATTCGCACGACCTTGACGACGGCGTCCTTGGCGCTAACTGCCTCCGGGGCGTCCACGGGCCACCTGTACAGGTCCCAGAGGGTCGGCTTGCCCCCCTCCCTTAGCTGCCTGTACTTGTCCAAGCCGAGTAGGTACTGGCTCGCGTTGAACTGCGGGTCTGTGTCGACCACAAGCACCCTCTTGAGCCAGTTTGGGTAGGCTGCGAAGTGCCAAGCGAGTTGGACGGTGAAGGTGGACTTGCCGACGCCGCCCTTCATGTTGACTAGGCACACCTTCTTCGGCATGGCTGGAAGCTTTGGTGTAAATAATAACTAATTTATGGATGGTTGATATTTACCCGGAGTTAATGCTTCTCCGGCTCATCTGCGCAGCTTCTTTAGGACGAGGTTGGCGACGGAGGAGTCCTGTATGGCTATCCCGACGCTCTTGAAGACGGTCAAGCCGTCCTTGGGCGTTCTACCCTCCTTCTCGCCGGTGACGATTTGCCCGAGCTCGGCGTGTATGTGTGACTCCTTGATTGCGCCCTCCTGTATGGGGATGAGGATGTCGCCTGACTCGAGCTTGATCGCCTCCCACTCGTCGATGACGACCTTCGCGTCTGCGATTATGCCCGTCTCCAGCTCCCTCCAGTCGGGGTAGAAGGCGCCTATGGCTGAGACGTGTACCTTGTCGCCGAGCCACTTTCGCTTCACGACGGGTGTCTTCGAGGTCGTTGCTGTGAGCACCATGTCGGCGCCTCTGCACGCCTCCTCGCCGCTCGCCGCCTTGACTATGGGTATCCCCAGCCTCGCCTCCATGTCGGCGGCGAATTTGTCCACGGCGGGCTTGAAGAGGTCGTAGACCCTGATCTCGTCGAGCTTCCTGACCGTGGCCGCCGCCCACGCCTGGTTACGCGCCTGAGCGCCCGCACCGAAAACCGCCGCGACCCTCGCGTCCTTCGGGGCTAGATACTTCGCCGCGACCCCTGAGACCGCTCCCGTCCTGACGCCGGTGAGGTATGTGCCGTCCATGAATGCTTCGACCTGCCCTGTCTCCGGGTTGTTCACAACGATCCAAGCCGCCGTCGTCGGCAACCCACGCTTCGGGTTGTCTGGGTAGATGCTTATGATCTTCGTTGCCTGCGCCCCCGACTCCTCGAGGTACGAGGGCATGAAACTGATGCTGCCGTTGTACTTCGGGAGCATGATCGTGCTCCGTGTAGGCATCATGACCTTACCCCTGCGCAGCTGGGCGAAGGCGCCCTCAACAGCCCCGATGGCTTCCTCCATCGTCAGCAGCTTTGCGATATCCTGATCGCTCAGAATGAGCATGGGATAACCACCACCCCCACCCAATAAAAAACCATACGGGAAAGGGGGGTACACCCGATAACCTGTTTTTCAGTCCCTCCAACTCAAAGAAGCGTGAAAACGGCTCCATTGGTGTGCCGATCTAAGCAAAAGAAGCGCATATTCCATACATAGGTTGGAAAAAGGGGGAGGAGGGTGCAGAGAATAACTAAAAATAACGCCCCAATCGAGGAAAGGGGATATAAAACAGGGCGGATAGCCGCCCATAATGCCCGAAAACGGGCACTTAGAGCTTGCTCGTGAAGCTCTTGACGCGCTCCACGATGTCCTTGAGCACCGGTATCGGCGCAGTCATGGGCACCCTGATGAAGCCCTCCTGCTTCGT
>DUKA01000234.1 GCA_013329615.1 Candidatus Bathyarchaeota archaeon | reverse complement strand
CTTCGGGGGAGATGTGCCCTATGCACGGTCCCCTTGATGCGCCTGAGAATCTACCGTCTGTAATGAGGGCGACTTGCTCTCCTAGCCCCTTTCCGACTATGGCGCTCGTCCCGACGAGCATCTCACGCATCCCCGGTCCTCCCTTGGGTCCCTCGTATCTGATAACTAGGACGTCTCCGGGCTTGATCTCGTCGCCGTAGATCGCCTTGACCGCGGGTTCCTCCTGCTCGAAGACGCGTGCGGTTCCAGTGAATGTCCACATCTTGGGGCTTATAGCCGCCATCTTGGCTACTGCACCGTCTGGGGCGAGGTTGCCCTTGAGGATGGCTATTCCGCCCTGCTCGTGGATGGGGTTGTTGAGGGGTCTGATGACCTCCTCGTTAGTGATCGTGACGCCCTTGAGGTTCTCCTTTAAGGTCTTTCCCGTGGCGGTCATGACGTTGAGGTTGAGTTGTTTCTGTACCCTGGTCATGACTCCGTGGATGCCTCCCGCGTGGTGTAGATCCTGTATCTTGTAGGGTCCTGCGGGAGACATGTTACAGAGGTGGTGTGTCTTCTTGCTGATCTCGTCGAAGAGTGTGAGTGGTAGGTCGTAGCCGAATTCGCTGGCGATCGCCTTGAGGTGGAGGACGGTGTTCGTCGAGCCTCCGAGCGCCATGTCGACGGTGATTGCATTCCTGAATGCTTTCTCGGTCATTATCTTGCTAGGTATTATTCCCTTTTGGAGAAGCTCCATGACCTTGTAGCCCGCCTCCGTGGCGAGTCGCTGTCTTTCACTTCCCGTGCTCTCCGCTGTCGCCATTCCGGGGAGCGTCATCCCGATTGCTTCGGTTAGGCACTGCATTGTGTTGGCGGTGAACATCCCGCTGCACGCGCCGGCGCTCTGGCAGCATGTGTTTTCGAGGTATTTCGCCTCTTCTTGGGTCATCTTGCCCGCTTTGACGAGGGCAGTTGCCTCGAACATCTCTTGTACGGTGATTGCTTGGTTCTTGTACTTGCCCCATGTTGGACACCCGGCTTCCATGGGTCCGCCTAGGACGAAGATGGTGGGGATGTCGATTCTCGCAGCCGCCATGAGCATGCCCGGGTCGATCTTGTCGCAGGTGGTCATGCAGACCATGGCGTCAAATCCGTGTGCTTCGACCATGATCTCGAGGCTGTCGGCGACGATGTCGCGGCTGGGTAGGCTCATCTTCATCCCGTCGTGGCCCATGACTATTCCGTCGCAGACGGCGATTGTGTTGAACTCAAGGGGGGTTCCGCCTGCTTGGGCGACGCCGTGTTTTACGAATTTGGCGAGTTCGTTGAGGTGGATGTGTCCGGGGTTGATCTCGTTCCACGAGTTTGCGATGGCGACGAGTGGCTTGCGTAGGTCTGAATCGGTTAATCCGACGCCTTTCATGAGGCTTCTCTGGCTTAGTCTTTCGTCTCCGTCGTAGACTTTTCTGCTTCTGTGGCGGGTGTCTGCGGTCATGGGGTGTTAGAACTTGTTTTGTGGATATATGTCTTGGGTGGGAGTCGCTCCTGCTCGTTGTGTCTCACTTCTGGACACAATGATCGGCTGGCTGGCAGAGATTAGCCTCTTTTCGAGGATGATGTCGTTTCAGAGACCTGTCATGTCACTCCCCTTTTTTCTGGCGTAGGATCTTGGTAGGGAATATGTGCTCCTTTTACATAGATCGGCGTGTCATCGGCATCGTTTTACAGCTTCGTTTCGGGGGAGAAGCTCGGAAATAGAATGTTGAGGGTACCCCCTTCCTCCTACGTTTTTTCGTTGGCTTGTAACAGGTTACTCATGATAATGGAAAAAATATTTTTCACAGGTCATTTTTCCCCGTTTTGGCTGATGGACGTGGATCGTGTCCCGTGTTTTGTGGGGGGGTTAAAAGCGTCAGGGGTGGCGGGTGCTAGACATGCAATATACTGAGCATTATAGTGTTTGTTTTGCATGTTTCGCGTCGTTTCTCGGGTGCTGTTTTTTACGCCTTTAATAAATGAACCTTCAAGATGATGGACGTGGTTTACGTCCGAGGTCGGTCGAAAAGGGGATAACGCCCCTAGCCACTTCTATCACCGTGAACCCCCCGAATAAGAGAGAAGTTAAGAAGAATTACGACGAGTTGGGAGGGGGGCTCTACGATCTCAGGTATCGGGAGGAACAGGATCGTAAGTATGATGCTGCCTTTCTTCTCACACTACCAAGGGGGGGCGATCTTCTGCTTGATGACGGCTGCGGCACCGGCATGCTGCTGTCGAGGTTCGATGCACCCGCCGTGGGTCTTGACCTCACGCCTAATCTGCTTCGGATGGCACGCGAGAAGCTCAGGGCAGATCATCACCTGATATTGGGGGATGCCGAGCGGCTGCCCCTGAGGGGCGGCGTCTTCGACGGAGTCTACTGCATCACCCTGGTACAGAACACACCCGACAAGCGGATGGCGGCATCCGAGATGAAGCGAGTAACAAGGATTCACGGGCGGGTCCTCGTGACAGCGCTCAAGGCGGTGTTCAGTCAGGGCTTCCTCGAAGACCTCTTGGATGAAGTGGGCCTCGGTAAGGTTAGCTCGATTGGTGACGCCGGCACGAACGACTGGATAGTGTCCGCCGAGAACGAGTGACTGCATCGAAAACGTGGAAGTACGCTTAGTTCAGAAGGTTTTTATAATCTCCCCCTTGGTCTATCTATGAATCTCCAAGGGTGTTTAACTGATGGAGCCGAGTAAGAAGCCGCTTAACGTACTCATCAAGAGCGTCGGAGCAAATGTCACGATCAACCTCAAGGGCCACGGCGAATACTGGGG
>DUKA01000112.1 GCA_013329615.1 Candidatus Bathyarchaeota archaeon | reverse complement strand
AGAAAGATATTTTCCTTTGTGGAACAATAAAAAACAGTGTTAATTTTAGAGTTAATGACCACGATAAGCATCGTTATTTTAACAGTATTATTTAAAAAGCATTGATAATTTACTGGTTCGCAAAGCAAGATATTTTATTTTTTTTTCTTCGCCAGGAAGAGAGTGACGAATGTTTGAACAGTATTGTACGAGGTACTACCGGTACGGACGGGCCGACGAAGTTCTGATTGGGAAACTAGTAATTTGAGAATGGGGGTGGGGTAGTCGCCGTGACTCATCCGGATTTCATGCGTGAAAGGTTATTCTACCCCTATGTCCCTACCGTGATAGTGACGCGGATAATTGCTTCCGGATTTTTGATCTGCTGTACGAGGCTGCGCGGCATGTGTATGGTCGCCTTGTCGGCGTGGACCATGAGTGTCCTCGAGCAGACGTAGCCGCTCATCCTTGCCACCATGTCGGTGGGGTGATCCCACGTGAGGGTGGGGTCGCCCCTGCCTGTTGTCGTGAAGACGCGGTTATCGAGTCTCAGGCTCAACGAAATGGTCGAGTCGCGGCGCCTCGCGGCTTCCCTCATCTCCTGTGGGAGGTCGCGTAGCCCCTTCTCGGCGGCGACGGCGGCGATGCAGTCACCCTGAATTGTAAGATGTGTATCCTTGGTGACCTCTATGGTCTTCTCGTGTGTCGCCCGGATGTTGACGTGACCGCGGGCAGTGAAGGTGTCCTCGAGGAGCATCTCGGTCTCCCTCCACCCAGCGGGATTTAAGGATACGCGGGGCTATGTGAAGTCGTGGAAGACGCCGTCGCGGACCTTAGCGTAGTCGCCGTTCTCCTATGACCCAGAGTATCCTGTGCCCGTCACCGGCAATCATGCCTAGAAAAAAGATGGGCTTACGATTCTATCGCTTGATCGCTTCGAGCCCCTTCGCTACGCCATCGGTGGCCCACTTGTTCCACGGTAGCGTGAAGAGTTTGAATCCCATGTCGACGAGCCTGTTCGGCTCCCACCCGGGGGGTATGAAGTACATGCCCGCTGTGACGTTGTGCCTCTTGCATGCGTCGGCGATCTTCTGGAGCGCCTCGGCGTATTTCGGGTTCCCGTAGTCGAGGGTTATCCCGAGGTTTATCGAGAGGTCTGAGGGGCCTACGAGTAGGACGTCGATGCCGGGTACGGAGAGTATTTCGTCGATGTTGTTCATCGACTCGACGGTCTCGATCATGGGGATGATGAGTATCTCCCTGTTGAATGCGTCCATGTAGTCGCGGTATTTGTCAAATTTGCCCCATTCCCCCTTTACCCCCGCGGAGCTCCTCTTCCCCTCGGGCGGGTACTTGCACCACTGGACCATGTCTTCGGCCTGCTTCTTGGTGTCGACCATCGGCACTATGATGCCCTTGGCGCCGATGTCTAGGGCGTAGCAGATGAGGGCCTGGTCGTTCTCCCCGACCCTGACGACGGGGATGGCCTTCTTGCCCCTCATGGCTTGGAGCTGATGCTGTAGCTCCTTGATCTCAACGGGGGAGTGCTGGGTGTCGAATAGGATGAAGTCGAAACCCGATTCGGCGAGCCAGTCCGCGGGACTCGTCAGTCCACCGGTCGTTCCAACGGCGGTCTTCCCCGCCTTCAACATGTCCTTGACGGCGTTCAAGTCGGTTCAGAGGAGATGGTCGCCATTCGCGATATAGTATTTTGGGTAAGCCCGCCCATTCACCTCTCGCACAGACTTGGCTGGCATCCAACTAACTGTGAAGTGCCGCAAACCACTCAGCACCTCTGGGATTGCAGCCAGAAAAGAATGATAATCATGCGCGAATCCCGGCAGGATTTGTGTTTCCGTGAACCTGCGGGGTTGTCTGCCGGCGGCGGGAGCTGCGTCTTCGAATGGGGGCCATTTGATTAAAAGGTGGCGCGTTGCCGTGTGTCTTTGAAAGCACCACCGTCCCATCTATTCGGGGGATTTTAGGTTAGGAGTAGACTGGCTCATTTCTGGGAGTATCCTCCTTAGAAACCATGGATTTTGCTATGTTGCTAATGTATCGTTCGAACCTTGGATAATTCTACTCGCATCGAACAGGAGGGTGTCGTAATCCTCTTCGATGTCGAATCCGGTTTTTGTGAATAGGACAAATTTTATCGGTTTTTTCGCCTCGAAAAACGCCTGCGAGGTTTGCCTCAAGTCGATTAGCTCCTTTTTACCGACTTTTTTCTCGGTCCACTTGCACTCCCCGAGATAAAGGGTTTTATCGGTTTCGACGACGATATCGATCTCCCTCGGCTCATGTTTTATACCGTCGACTTTAACGGCGCCCCACCACCTACCCCTCGAGACTGGTTTTTCTCCTCGGGCATGGGCGTAATCGGTGAGTACCTCTCGGCAGAGGCCTTCGAAGCGTTTGGCGATGAATGAGTTCAGCTCGACATCTGTGGGTGTTGTGAGTTTACCATACACATGGGAGAACCAGAAGGCGAGGGTGTTATCCTTGATCTCGTATTGACCCTTCTTGCTTCGAGCGGCTCTTTCTCCGTGAGGGACTGTTCTCTCGACTAGCCTATACTCGTGCTGGAGTGTCTTCATGTATTTGGATAGCGTCGTTGACCTCACGCCGACG
>DUKA01000143.1 GCA_013329615.1 Candidatus Bathyarchaeota archaeon | reverse complement strand
GCCAACGTGTTTATCGCGCCGAGGCAGTTGGGGCCCTGTATCCTTATGCCGTGCTTCTTGGCGATTGCGGCGACCTGCAACTCGAGCTCGGCGCCCTCCTTGCCGGTCTCCTTGAAGCCGGCGCTGATGATGATCATGGACTTTACGCCCTTCTCACCGCACTCCTCGACTACTGGGGGGATGAGCTTCGCGGGTATGGCGACGACTGCTAGGTCGACTGTATCCAGTATGTCCTTGACGGAGGTGTATGTCTTGAGGCCGAGTATCTGGCCTCCCTGCGGGTTGATTGGGTATATCTTGCCCTGATAACCGCTCTTGAGCATGTTGCGTACGAGAATGTAGCCAACCTTGTTTGGTGTCGCCGAGGCGCCGATTATCGCCACGGACGAGGGTCTGAAGATCGATTCCAGCTTTGCCGTCGCGTCTCACCTATCTTTTACGGGGCTTTCATCTGACATACGGCGCTACCCATAAAAATGTTGACTATTTACAGTACATGCCTCCGGCTGAGCATTCACAACATCAGGACGGGTTCTTTCGTCCGATCACGTTTTTTCCGCTCGGTTGATGAGCAGAAACTTGTTAAATGAAAATCGTATGTATTCTATGATCACCGTGTCGGCTAAACTCAAGGTCTTTGGTCATCTCCTCGTCGAGGTAATACGCCCGGAGCGCTGCGTCGCCTGCGGCTCATGCGTCTCAGTCTGCCCCGTTGACGCGATCAACTTCGTCGAAGGCGCGCCCAAGTTGACGGGAAAGTGTACTGCCTGCGGCGCCTGCTACCTGAGCTGCCCGAGGGCGGAACACGACTATGGCGAGTTGGAGGAAGGCGTACTAGGCCGGAAGAGGACGTCGGAGGAGGCCGTGAACGGCATTGTCCAAGGTGCATACGCGGTGAGATCTCTGGACAAGGATGTCATGGGACATGCGCAGGATGGAGGCGCAGTTACGGCGGTTCTCGTTAGCCTGCTAAAGAAGAACAACGGGGCCATCGTTGCTGGACTCGATAAGGGTAAACCGTGGTTCCCAGTGCCCGTCTTAGCCAAGGACAAGAAAGCCCTAATCGAATGCGCCGGCACAAAGTACACATCCGCGCCCATGTTGCTCGGTCTGAAGCAGTCAGAGAAAGAGGACCTCGAAGTCACTATGGTCGGAACGCCGTGCCAGATGCACGCTCTGAGACGTCGCCAGAGGAACAAGAAGAAAGATGCACTAGCTATCGGACTGTTCTGCATGGAGACTTTCGACTACGACAAGCTCATGGTACACCTAAAGGAGCAGGGCGTAGACCCGGCGAAGGTCTCGAAGTTCCAAATAAAGAGCGGCAAGTTCATCGCAAACAGACTACCCGAGGCGCCGTACGAGGTCAAGATAAAGAAGCTGAAGGAGCTATCACGCCCCTGCTGCAGGGTGTGCCAAGATTACACGTCGGAACTCGCCGACCTCTCGATAGGTAATGTGGGTTCGCCCGACGGATTCTCGACCGTCCTAGTCAGGTCGAAGAAAGGGAAGGCCGCCCTCGATGCCGCCGAGAAGTCGGGACTCGTTGAAGTGAAGCCATTAAGCGACTATCAGCCGGGCATGAGCCTCGTCGATAAGCTGGCGGATATGAAGAAGAGGGAGAACCTCAGTAAGCCGCTAGACCAGTAGGCCCCTCTGTTTCGCCCTGTCAATTAGGGTCTTTTTTAAATCTGCCCTGAGTGGGCGCGGTTTACCAACGAGCATGACCTCGTAGTGGAGCTTGGCTAGGAACTCCGCCATCTTGGCATTCACCGCAGCCTCCTCTATGGTCTTCCCTATCGTCGTCAACCCATGATGGGGCATGAGGGCTGCGACGTGGTCCTTCATCGACTCCACGAGGTTGTCAGCCAACTCGTCCGTGCCAGGCGGCGCGAACTTGCTGACGGGAATGCCCTTAGCCAGTGCGGGTGCCTCGAATATCTCGATGCCCATCGGTATGATTTCCTCCTCGAGTATCGAGAGGATGGTGCAGTATTGTGGATGGACGTGCACGACACCTCCCGCCTCGGGCCACTGCTTGTAGAGCCTCGTGTGGAAGGGTGTCTCGATGCTCGGCTTCTCTTTGCCCTCGAGCACCTTACGCGTCTCTATGTCGACTACTATGAAGTGGTGCGGTTCGAGGTCTCCGAAGCTGTAGCCGCTGGGCTTGATTATGCACTTGTTTGTGCCGGGTATGCGCGCGCTAATGTTTCCGGATGCGCCGTGTGTGAGCTTCTCCGCCCATATCTGCCTGCCAACCTTGGCAAGGCGCTCCCTGAGGTCCTTCTCGACGGGGTCCATGACTAATCAATACGAGACGACCGCTGCGTGTTTATAAGACTCCCGAAAGGCGTCGTCGCGTCTCGATCCACGAGTGGTAGAGTTCATCGTATCTCTTGGCGAGTGCGGGATCGGCTACAAAAGGCTCCTCCATGTGGACCATCTCTCTCACTGCTTTCCCGAAGCCCTTGTAGATACCTGCGCCAACCGCGGCACATATCGACGCGCCGACAGCCGTGGCGTCCCTCTCCCGAGGAACAAAGAGGGGCAACCCGAGCACGGCAGACTGTATCTCGTTCCATATCTTCGCCTTGGAGTTCCCGCCGCAGAAGCCGACCCTACTCGTCTTCCTCCCGATGATCTCATTTAGCTGTTCGAGGTTCGCCCTGACGGCGTAGCAGTTCGCCTCGAGTATCGCCCGCGCTAGGTCGCCTCTTGTGAACTTGGATGAGCCGAGGATGGTCGGCGGCACAGGCGCGTCGCCGAGGGTGTCGCCCTTCCAGTAGGGCGGCCCAGCGTTGAAGACATGTGGTCCCATGTAGACCCTTACGCCATTAGAGCCGGGGGCGGACTCGGCAGCCAACGCGTTCATCGTCTCGTAGACTCTCGGGGAGGACTTCTGGCAGAGGACGTTGTCCCTGAACCACCTGTAGACCCAGCCGGTTCGGCCGGCGTTGCTCTCCAGCAGCCACCTGCCTTCGATAGCGTGCATGTTCGTCCACGTGCGGCCCAGTTTATCGAATACGGGTTTCTCGGTGACCATCTGAACGGGCGTCGTTGTCCCGCCGACGATCACCACGTCTCCGGGGTTCACTGCGCCGCAGCCAATGAGCCCGCACTGGGT
>DUKA01000043.1 GCA_013329615.1 Candidatus Bathyarchaeota archaeon | reverse complement strand
CATAGACAAGATCGCTTATCGGGAGGGGATTGGCGAGCTGCTCGCCGACGGCGTCAAGGCGGCGGCTGAGAAGCTGGGGAAGGGCTCGGAGGAGTTCGCGCTCCACATCAAGGGTCAGGATACAGTCGACGGCATCCGCATCTCGAAGGGTTGGGGCTTCGGGGTCGTCACCTCACCCGCCGCGGGACGCCACCTCAGGGGCGCGACGCACAGCTTCACCCCCGAGGAGTTCCTAAGCTATGAGGGCGTCCCCCGCAGCGTCCACATGCAGGAGCAGTTCAAGGCGATAGTCGACATGACAGGGACCTGCCTTTACAACAACGGGCTACTCTCATGGGAATCGAAGTACTCCCCCGACGCGGCGCGCTACGTCGTCGAGCTGGCGAGCAGCCTCACCGGGATGGACCTATCGGTCGACAACTTCCTCAGGATAGGTCGGCAGGTACACAACCTGGAGAAGGCGTTCAACGTGCTCCACGGCGGCTTCACCCGCAAGGATGATCACCCGCCGAAGAGGTTCTGGGAGGAACCCGTCAAGTCGGGGCCCTACAAGGGGGAGCGCATCGACCACGAGACGTGGGAGAGGATGCTCGACGAGTATTATACACTCCACGGCTGGGACCCGGAGACGGGGCTGCAGAGGAGAGAGATGTTAGTGGAACTTGGTCTCCCCGAGGTTGTCGAGAAGCTGGGCGTGAGGGGTCTGCTAAGGTAGGCTACTTCTGGAACATCTTCATGGGCATGTTCCGTAGTCGGCGGTTGCCCTTGAGCTGCTTGAACATCTTCTTCATGTTCTCGTGCTGCTTGATGAGTTCCCTGACCTCGGCCTCGGTTGTGCCTGAGCCGCGGGCGATTCGCTTCATGCGGCTTGAGTTGAGGACCTTTGGGTCCTCCTTCTCCTCGACGGTCATGCTGCGGATTATGACCTTGTATTTTGCGAGGCGCTCCTCTGCCTTGTCCATGTCCGCCTCGGGGAGCTGGTAGCTCATCCCGGGGATCATGCCGAGGACCTTCTGGATTGGGCCCATCTTGCTCATCGCCTCGAACTGGTCGTACATGTCCTGTAGGCTGAATTTGCCGCTCATCATCTGGCGTACATCTTTCTCGGAGGGCTGTATCTCGGCTTCCTTGACCTTGGCGACGAGTCCGTCGATGTCGCCCATTCCTAGTAGGCGTCCGACGAAGCGGCTTGGGGCGAAGGGCTCTATGTCCTCGATCTTCTCGCCGGTGCCGATGAACTTAATGTGTGCGCCGGTTGCGGCGACTCCACTGAGCGCGCCTCCACCTCTCGCGGTTCCGTCTAGCTTGGAGACGATGATGCTACCGATTGGGGTGGCTTCCTTGAACGCCTGCGCCTGCGCCGAAGCCTGCTGACCGATTGTGCCGTCGAGAACGAGGACTATCTCCTGCGGCGCTACGGCGGCGGCTATCTGCTGCATCTCCTCGATGAGCCCCTTCTCCTCCTTGTGGCGCCCCGAGGTGTCGAGGATGACGACCTCGTGTGCCTTGAAGTGTTCTGCGCCGTGTTTGGCGACGGAGACGGGGTCGTGGCTGTCGGGCTCGCCGTAGAAGTCGACCTTGATCTGCTCTGCGAGCTGCTTGAGCTGGTTGTATGCGCCTGGGCGGAAGGTGTCACAGGTTATGAGGGCGGTCTTGAAGCCCCTCTTCTGGTAGTAGCGTGCGAGCTTACCCGATGTGGTGGTCTTTCCGGAGCCCTGGATGCCCACAAGCATTATGATGTTCTGCTTCCCCGGCTGGATCTTTATGTCCTCCTGCTTCTCCCCCACGAACTTGGTCAACTCGTCGTAGACTACCTTGACGACGTGTTCGCGGCGGCTGATGCCGGGGGGCAGCTCCTCCGTGAGGGAGCGCTTCTCAATATTCTGGCTCAGCTGCATCACGAGGGCAACGTTTACGTCAGCCTGCAGGAGTGCGCGCTGGAAGTCCCTGATAAGCTCCTTGACGAGCGCCTCATCTACAACCGGCGCCTTGATGACCTTGCGTAGTGCGTCGTAGAGGCTTGAGCCGAGCTTGCCAAGGGACATCGGTTTTCGTATTGTATCCCTCCAGCGACTGGATTAAAGGTTGCCGTAGAAGCCGCGCGGTGAAAAAGGGGGATAGTCCGCTACTTGACTATCAGTATAGCCTTGGTGCACTGGTCGACGACCTGTCGGCTCGTGCTTCCGAGTATCCAGCCGCTGATGCCTCCAAGCCCCCTGCTTCCTATGACTATGAGGCTGACGCCGAGCCTGTCCGCCTCGGAGACTATGAGAGCCGAGGGGCGCCCCTCCAGCAGGAGTGCCTCGACCTTGAGGTTGGGGTAGAGTCCCTTCAGCTCCTCCTCGGCCTTCTTGAGGCTCTGGCTGTAGTTTTCGCGCATCCTCTCCTGCAGGCTGGCTATGTCCATGGCTTGTGCTCCGAGTTCCGCGTTGGAGTAGACGGGTATCGACACCTTTGGCACGACGGTCAGTATGGCGAGTTCGCCCTCGAACATGGCTGCCATCTTCGCGGCGTGGTCTAGCGCCCTCTTTGATGGTTCGGAGCCGTCGTACGCCACTAGAACCTTGCTGAACACGGGGTCGAACATTATCCTCGGTTTATACCTTCGTCGACACTGGATTTAAGCTAATGTAGGTTCAGCTAGATGAGGCAGTAAAGCGGTTCGGAAAAAAAACTTTCCCTTTTTTATAAAGGAACAAGCTTCTTAACGCCTTCTCGGGTATAGATTGTCTTTAGTGTACTTACTATTCTAGCGGTGCTTTGTATGGTTGACGATAGGTTAGATGACTCCATGCCTCGGCGCGAGGCGGAGAGACAGAAGTCCCGTCTAGGCTTCATCCTCTTCGCCGTCTACATGGTTGGCTACGCCTTCTTCACGTTGGCTGGAACCTTCTTCAAGGATGTCCTCATGCTGAGGGTGGGGGGCCTCAACCTCGGCGTCGTCAGCGGTATGCTCATCATAGTCTCGGCGATCGCCATCGCCGTCCTCTATAACTGGTTCGCGGGGAAGATGGAGGCACAGTAGTTGGCGTACAGCTTCCAGCCTCTCGCCTTCCTTCTCTTCGCCGTCATCGTGGGGGTGACTCTCGCGATCAGCTTCTGGGCTGCGAGGCGGGTGAAGACTTCGAGCCATTACTACGTCGCTGGGGGCGGAGTGAAGTGGCTCATGAACGGGATCGCCTTCGCCGGCGACTACCTGAGCGCCGCGAGCTTCCTGGGGATAGCTGGGATGATCGCCTTCTCGGGCTTCGACGGCTTCATGTACAGCATAGGCTTCCTCGCGGGGTGGGTCGTGGCGCTCCTGCTCGTTGCGGAGCCGCTAAGGAGGATGGGAAAGTATACCTTCGGAGACGCCCTCGTCAGCGTCTTCCAGAGCAAGAGGGTCCGACTCGCCGCCGCCGTGAGCACGCTTGTCGTGAGCATCTTCTACCTCATCCCCCAGATCGTCGGCGCCGGGAGCATCGTCCAGCCGCTCCTCGGCTTACCGTACGAGGTAGGCGTCGTCATAGTCGGGGCGCTCGTCATACTCATAGTAGCGACGGCGGGCATGGTCTCCACGACGTATGTCCAGTTCATCAAGGGATTCCTCCTGCTCATCGCCGCGTTCGGCCTCACCATCGGCGTATTGATGATGGCGGGGAAGGACCCCATCAGCTTCATCACGACGATCCTCGACGGTAACGTTCTGCTTCCGAGTGGGGCGACGGTGACCGGGGACGTCTTCCTCTCCCCCGGGCTGAAGTACAAGAACCCCCTAGACTTCGCGAGCCTCGCGATGGGGCTCATCCTCGGGACCGCGGCGCTGCCCCACGTGCTGATAAGGTACTACACGGTGCCGACTCCCGCCGACGCGAGGAAGTCGACGGTCATCGCCATCGGTGCGATAGGTGTCTTCTACGTCCTCACCCTCTTCCTCGGGCTCGGGGCGAACTACTTCAGGACGTATGACGCGACGAATCAGAACCTGTCGGCTCCTCTGCTTGCGAACTACATCGGTGGCGAGTTGTTCTTCGCCTTCATCAGCAGCATCGCCTTCGCGACGATCCTCGGGACGGTGGCGGGGCTGATCATGGCTGCGGCGGGCGCTATCGCGCACGACNNCATCTACACCGAGTACCTCGGCAACGAGAGGAGCGACGCTGCGACCCTCCGCATGTCGAAGATCACCGCCGTGGGCGTTGGTGTGCTCGCCATCCTTCTCGGCATCGTGGCGAAGGGGCAGAACGTCGCCTTCCTAGTCGGGCTCGCGTTCGCAATAGCCGCCTCTGCGAACCTCCCCGCGCTCCTCTGCACGATATTCTGGAAGGGGGCGAAGGAGCGAGGCATCGTCGCGGGCATTTGGACGGGGCTCATCTCCTCGATCCTCCTCATCCTGATCAGCCCAACCGTGATGGGGGCGGGGGCAGTATTCCCGCTTGAAAACCCGGGCATCGTGAGCATACCCCTCTCCCTCGTGGTGACCGTGATCCTATCCGTCACCGGGGAGAAGGCTTAGCACTATGGAATAGACGCTTCTTTTGCGTAG
>DUKA01000008.1 GCA_013329615.1 Candidatus Bathyarchaeota archaeon | reverse complement strand
GGGCAGTGGAAGAAGGGCACACTCAAGGGGGTGCCGCAGCCCGCGGGGAAGGAGGCGCTCAGGGTCGCTCCCCCCGACGTGCTCGACGTCGTCTACAAGAAGCTCAAAGACGGCACCTACAAGCACTTCGATTAAAACGCCAAATATACCTGTTTTTAGACACAATGATCCCTGAACGGAGCCATTTTCTGGGTTCTTTCAGGAAAATAATCGATAAATAGGTTTAGAGGGGGGTGCCCCCATCCCCCTTTTTAGAATTCTGGCTTGGGTTTGCCACACTTTTTGTCGTAGCTTGCCTTCACCAAGCCGTAGTATGGTGGGCTGGGTTTCCACGGGCGGCTCTTGAACTCGGGGTGGAATTGTGTGCCGAAGAAGAAGTAGTTGCTCGGCAGCTCTATCATCTCCTTGCGGCGCCCGTCCGTGCTCCACGCGCTAAAGACGACACCTACCTTCTCTAGGCGCTCCCAGTACTCGGGGTTAACCTCCCACCTGTGGCGGTGGCGCTCGTGCACGAGCTCGGAGCCGTAGAGCTTGTAGGCGAGTGTTCCCGGCTTGACGTGCACCGGGTGAGAGCCCAGGCGCATCGTGCCCCCCATCTCGTTGACACCCCTCTGCTCGGGGAGGAGGTCGATCACCGGGTTCGTGGTGTGTGGCTCGCACTCGGTGCTGTCCGCGTCCTTCAGCCCCAGCACGTCCCTGCTCATCTCCACTATGCTGAGCTGTAGCCCGTAGCAGATGCCTAGGAAGGGCTTGTCGTGTGTCCTGCAGTACTCGATGGTGCGCACCTTGCCGAGGGCGCCGCGCTTGCCGAAGCCGCCTGGGACGATGACGCCGTCGAAGCCCTCGAGCACCTTCACCTTCTCTGGGTGCTTCTCGAACTCCTCGGTCTCTATCCAGTCGATGTTGATCCTGCAGCCGGAGGCGGCCGCGGCGTGGCGGAGCGCCTCGTTGACGCTGACGTAGCAGTCGCGCAGCTCGGCGTACTTGCCGCACATTGCGATGTGTACGGAGTCTGTTGGCGCCTTGTATGCGGCTACCATCTTCTTCCAGTCGTCCCACTCGGCCCTCGGCTTGTCGAGGCCGATGTACTCTGAGACGACGTCCCCCATTCCCTGCCCCTCTAGGACAAGTGGTAGCTCGTATAGGGACTCGACGTTGACGCTCGTGAAGACGGCGCGTTCCTCGACGCTGCAGTAGAGTGCGATCTTCTGCTTGGCGCTCGCGGGGAGTTCTCCCTCCTCGCATCTGGCGGCGATGATGTCCGGCTGCAGCCCTATGGCGCGCAGCTCCTTGACGCTGNNGAAGGGGAGGCTCTCGATGTCGCCGACGGTGCCGCCGCACTCGACGAGCACAACATCTGCCCGACTCTTCTCCGCGACGAGACGTATGCGACGCTTGACCTCGTCGGTGATGTGTGGTATGATCTGGACGCAGCGACCGAGGAAGCCGCCCTCGCGCTCGCGGCGGATGACATGCTGGTATAGCTGACCACTGGTAACGTTGTTGAGTCCCGATAGCTCGACGCCCAGGAACCTCTCGTAAGTGCCGAGGTCCATGTCCGCCTCGTAGCCGTCGTCGAGGACGAAGACCTCCCCGTGTATGTAGGGATTCATGGTGCCCGCGTCCACGTTCAGGTACGGGTCGCACTTGATCGCCGACACCTTGAATCCGCGCACCTGCAGCATCTTGCCGACGCTGCATGTGACGAGTCCCTTACCGATGCCGCTCAGCACCCCGCCGGTAATAAAAACGTACTTCGTCAAGGGGGAGACCTGCCCATAATACTCGAAGACTCGCCGTGGGCGGGGTATAAATGCTTCGAAAAGTAAAATTTTTCCTAAATGTTACGAGTTGTCAAAGTGGAAAACTACTGGGTCCGACACTTACCGCATAGATGTCCCGTTTTTCTTACAGTGTTGGGAGCGGTATCTTGGCATCCGTCGTGACGTTGATCCCGAGCATCTTCAGCGGTGCCTCGTCGCCGTTGTTGAGCATGTGTGTAGTGTGCATCTCGCAGCCCCTGAGCATGGCGAGGGCCTCGATGCACTTCCTCGCCTTCTCGTCGGCGACGGAGCTGGCGGCAAGTGCGTCGAGCACCTCCTTGACGTCGAGGCTGGCGGCGCTGCTGCCGAAGATGCGCTTGAGACGGATCATGCTGTCGATGACTGGGCGGGAGATGAGCAGGGTGTCGTCCGGGAGCCTGATGAG
Source organism: Candidatus Bathyarchaeota archaeon (assembly GCA_013329615.1). GTDB lineage: Archaea > Thermoproteota > Bathyarchaeia > TCS64 > TCS64 > UBA8941 > UBA8941 sp8941u. Next base: position 774 of record DUKA01000008.1, on the reverse strand, counting down.
TATCTTGACGGCGTTCAGTATGGCTGCTGACTCGGCGTGCATGAGCGGGCTGTTCTTGCCCTTGGTGATGATGGTCCCGTCTCCGACGACCAGCTCGATGGCGGCCCCGCAGTAGATGCCCCTGTGTCCCTTTCGACGCGTCTTGTCCTTCTCCGCCTCCTCGGCAGCCCGCCTCGCGGGGGAGACGACCGACCTGTCGTCGGGCTTGACGCCGACCTTCGCCATGATGACGTCCATGCGTCGGAGCGTCTCCCTCCCTGTGGTTCCCTCGACGAAGTCGCGGTTGTATCTGAAGTAGCGGCGCACGATCTCCTGCCTCGATGCCTCCCTGCAGGCCTCGTCGTCGATGATGCCCTCCGCCGCCATGTTGACGCCCATGTCGGTCGGCGACCTGTAGCTCGCCAGCGGGTCGTCTGGGCCCACCATCTTCTCGATCATTCTCCTGAGTATGGCGAAGTTCTCGACGTCCCGGTTGTAGTTGATGGCGGTGACGCCGTAAGCGGAGAGGTGGAACGGGTCAACCTGGTTGAAGTCTCCGAGGTCGGCCGTAGCGGCTTCGTACGCGGTGTTGACGGGGTGTTCCAGTTCGAGGTTCCATATGGGAAAGGTCTCGAACTTAGCGTAGCCGCTTGTGATGCCCCGTTTTCGGTCTTGGTAGACCTGGCTCATGGCGAAGCTCATCTTGCCGCTCCCCGGACCGGGAGCGGTGACGATGACTATCTTCTTCTCCGTGGGCACGTACTCGGGTTTTCCATAGCCCTCGTCGCTCAGCAC
>DUKA01000011.1 GCA_013329615.1 Candidatus Bathyarchaeota archaeon | reverse complement strand
GAACCTGTTGTGCATGTAGCCCGCGACGAACTTGACGTCCTCGGTGGTGAGGTCGCGGAAGGGGTAGGCGCCCTTGAAGAGGTTGGCCACCTGCAGGAAGTAGAGGCGCCCACGAGCCATCAGCTCCGCCGTCATCTGATTGACCATAACATCGTATGGCTTCTCGGGGACGCGCAGCGGCTCCATTATCTCCCCCAGTGCGCGCCGGCAGATGACCATCGACTCGAAGGCGTCGTCGCTGTTCAGGCTGATGATGACGCCCTTGCTGACCCTGCCGAGGCGGTGTCCACTGCGCCCCACACGCTGGAGGAGCCGCGTGACCTGGCGAGGGCTGTTATACTGGATGACTAGGTCGATGCTGCCGATGTCTATGCCAAGCTCGAGGCTGCTCGTACAGATGACGGTGCGCAGGTTTCCCTCCTTGAGCCCCTGCTCCGCCGCGATCCTGCTCGACTTGGCGAGGGAACCGTGGTGGATGCTGACGGGGAAATCAGTGTCCCAAAGATTGAACCGACTCGCAAGCATCTCGCTGGTGCTGCGCGTGTTGGTGAATACGAGCGTCGTCTGGTGATCCTCAATGAGCCGCCTTATAGCGCGTAGTCGCGCCGAGACCTCGGGGTGCGTGAAGAGCGTCGTCGCCGTATCGAAGTCCTCCGCCTCAGGTTCCGGGAACACTATCTCGAACCGGGTCTCACGAAGGGCGGAGACCTGAATCGTCTCGACGGGCCTGTTCGTGCCGCCGAGGAACGCCGCAACCTTATCCGGGCTACCGATGGTCGCGCTGAGCCCAATCATCTGGGGCGGCTGCGGGGTTAGCTCCCTCAGCCTCTCAAGCGCGAGCGATAGCTGGCTACCCCTCTTGTTGTCCGCCAGCTCGTGAATCTCGTCGATGACTATCCACCTGACGCTCTTCAAGTACTGCTTGAGAGTCCTGCCGAGGAGTATCGCCTGAAGCGTCTCGGGTGTGGTGATGAGCATGTCGGGGGGGCTCGCCCTCTGCCTGTTCCTCTCCTGACTCCCCGTGTCCCCGTGGCGTATCCCCAACTTGATGTCCAGCCGGTTACACCAGTACGTCATCCTGTCAAGGATGTCCCTGTTGAGCGCCCGCAGCGGCGTGATGTAGAGGATGCTTATGCCCGGCCTCCTCTGCCCCGACATGAGGAACCTGTCCATCACGGGCAGCATCGCCGCCTCCGTCTTCCCCGTCGCCGTCGCCGAGATCAGGAGCACGTTCTTCCCCTCGAGGATGAGTGGTATCATCCTCTTCTGCGGCTCAGTCGGCTCCGTGAACCCACGCTCCTCTAGGAGACGCCGAACCGGCCTGCAGAGCAGCTGGAAGACGTTAGCCTCGGCCAAGGCGTAGAGACCTTCAGTCGGCTCAGATAAAAACCATATCAAAGAAGTGCGCGGTGACAATTGAAACTGCGCGTAATACGTTTTAATACTACGAAATCGTATTACGATTTGGTAGTAAGGATGACCGAGATGTCGACCGTATCAGCGAAGATAGAGAAGAGCAAGAAGGAAGAGATGGAGCAACTCGGGATAAGCCCATCAGACGTCATCAAAAAGGCGGTCGACGACGCAATTCGAGAAAAAAAGAGAGCGAGACTCATCAGCGACATGAATGAGGCGGGGAAGCTCATCAAGAACATTCCCAAGGAGAGATGGGTACAAGCCATAAGGGAGTCCCGTGACGAGCGTTGAGCCTCCTCTTCGACTCATCGGCAATCATCAACCTCAGCCAAGAGAGAAGGACAGAGTCATACATTGACCACGCCACAACCCCCCTCGCCCAATACGAGATAGGAAACGCCGTGTGGAAGATGGTGAATCTTACCCAAGCGATGACCGAAGACGCAGGAAAACAATACCTAACTCAAATCTTGGAAACCCTCCGATTCATGACCGCGATAGGAACAGATGACGCTGAAACTGTGCTTGAAATAGCCTCCAGAGAACGGATCAGCTACTACGCCGCGTCATACATCCAAGCAGCCATCGCCTCGTCATTTACACTTGTCACCGACGACGCCAAACTCAGGAGAGTTGCTGCGAAATACGTCACGGTCACCGACAGCCAGCATATCCAGCCACGATAAATCACATCTACGATCATCGCCTAAAAAAACCAGAAATACCCTGAACGAAAAAAAATGGGGAGGGGTATCTCAAATAATCAAATATAACGCGTCAGTAGTCAAAAAGAGCCTGAAAACGACCCCGATGGTACACCGATCTACACAACAGGAGCACATATTCGCTACCAAGACGCGCCACACACAACCAAAAAGCACCACGAAAAACCTCTAAAAACACACAAAAATTTAAAGGTGAGAAAAACGCCCCATCAAACCGTATAATCGGGCTCCGAAAGGTGGCCGACTATACAAGGAGAGAAATGAAATGGATTACCGCGAAAGGCGCAGCATGGACCGTGGACCACGGGAGATGCACAAGGCGACCTGCTCGGACTGCGGAAAGGAATGTGAGGTTCCCTTCAAGCCGACCGACGGCAGGCCCGTCTACTGCAACGAATGCTTCGCCAAGCAC
>DUKA01000148.1 GCA_013329615.1 Candidatus Bathyarchaeota archaeon | reverse complement strand
GGGCCTGCTCAAGGCCGCCATCCGCGACAACAACCCGGTGATGTTCATCGAGCACAAGATGATCTATAACCAGAAGGGGCCCGTGCCGGAAGAGGATTACGTCATCCCCTTCGGCGTGGCCGATATCAAGCGCGAGGGCACGGACGTCACCGTGGTGGCCTATTCGCGCATGGTGTATCGCGCGCTGGAGGCCGCCGAGGCCCTGGCCAAAGAGGGTATCAGCGTGGAGGTCATCGACCCGCGCACCCTCGTTCCCCTCGACGAGGAGGCGATCATCGGCTCCGTCAAGAAGACTGGGCGCCTAGTAGTTGTCGACGAGGACTACCACAGCTTCGGCTTCAGCGGCGAGGTAGTCGCCATAGCCGCCGAGAGAGCGCTCAAGAGCCTCGAATCGGCACCCATACGCGTCGCCACCCCCAACATCCCCCTCCCCTTCAACCCACGCCTCGAAAAGGAGTTACTGCCAAACAAGGACAAGATAGTCACCGCTATCAAGCGGGCGGCGGCTTAACCACCTACACTAACTCTTATTACACCGGCTTCTAGGTAATTCGAGGGGAGCCACTTGGTAAAGTGCGACAAGTGCGGCGTCGAGACATACATGCCCTACCGCTGCAACTACTGCGGCGGCTACTTCTGCGACCAGCACAGGCTCCCGGAGTTCCACGACTGCAAGGGCGGGTACGACCAGTCGAAGCCCAACACCGTCTACGTGGGGAGCTACTCCTCCTCGGGCGACTCCCAGGGCAACTACTCGACGAGCCGCGTGATACGCCCATACTGGTTCAGCAGTAAGGAGCTCCGCGACCTCGCCATAGGGCTCCTAGTCATCGTTACCATCCCATTCCTCAGGATATGGAGCTACTTCACGGTCGAGCCATTCCTCGTCATAGGGGTCGTAACCATTCTGGCGCTCGCGTTCGTCCTTCACGAGTTGGCGCATAAGTTCGCGGCGCAGCGCATAGGCATGTGGGCTGAGTTCAGGCTCAGCACGATGGGGCTGCTGTTCACGTTCCTCTCCTTCGCCCTCATGCAGTCCTCGGTCCTGCCCCTCATGATAGTCGCCCCCGGAGCCGTCATGATAGCAGGGAACATGAACATGAAGGAGTACGGGAGAATATCGATAGCGGGTCCAGCTACGAATATTGCGCAGGCACTCATCTACCTCATAATCGCCTTCGCAATCCCCGAGACCATGCTGGGTTACCTCGCAGGCTACGGCGTCTCGATAAACGCGTACCTCGCCATCTTCAACCTCATCCCCTTCGGCGTTTTCGACGGTATGAAGATCTATAACTGGGACAAGAGGGTCTGGGTCGCAGCCGTCGTCATAGCGGGCGCGCTAGTGCTCCTCACCCTCTGAGGGTTTCCCTTATCTACCGGAGACACCTATCCCTCCCCGTATGATCGTCATACCCGGTCCCTCTTCCCTGGGGCTCGGATGGAGGGTAGCGGAGAGACTCGGGGTGGAGCCTACACCCGTCGAGCACCGCGTCTTCCCCGACGGGGAGAGTTATATCAAGCTCACCAAACCAGTGGCGGGCGAGGACGTCGCAATCGTCCAGACCACGGCGCCGAACCCCGACATGAGGTTCATGCAGCTCCTCCTAATGGCTAGGACGGCGAAGGACTTCGGCGCCGAGAACATCGTGGCGGTCGTCCCCTATCTCGCCTACGCCCGACAGGACAAGCGCTTCACCGAACTAGAGGCACTCAGCCTCGATGTGATATTCGGACTCCTAGAGGCTTCCGGCGTGACCGACCTCGTGACGATCAACATCCACAACGAGGCGTCGACCCGCGGCGTCGAGGCGAAGCACGGCGTCAGGTTCCACAACCTCAGCGCCGTCCCGCTCCTCGCGGAGTACCTCAAGAAGGAACACTTCGATGGGGCGTATAGCCTCTCCCCCGACAAGGGAGCCATCTACATCGCCGAGGCGGCGTCCAAGGTCCTCCTCGGGGGCTACAACTTCTTCGAGAAGACCCGCGACCGCAAGACGGGGGAGATCACCATGGCAGTCAAGGACCTCGACATCAAGGGGCGCAAGGCGGTGGTCTTCGACGACATGATAAGCAGCGGTGGCACCATGGCGAAGGCTGTCGAGGCGCTCACCCAACAGGGTGCGGAGAGGGTCGCAGCGGCTTGCACCCACGTCCTCTACATGCCGGGCGCCGAGGAAAAGATAAGGAAAGCTGGTGCCGACCCCATCATCGCCACGAACACAATCGAGACACCGTTCAGCAGAGTCAGCGTTGCAGGGCTCATAGCCGACAAGCTCAGGGAGCTCTCCTGAGCCCTCAACTCCTTTATAGGGCATCGCCACACTTGACAGCGAAAGCCATGATAAGCTCCAAGATACGCGTCAAGGTCCAGTCGGTCCGCTCCGTCAAGGACCCCGAGGGGCGGGAGTGCTTCCAGATCGACTTCGTCGAGGTCCGCCAGCGCCCACCCATGGTCATGATGAGTAACCCAGAGGTCCCAGACGAGATCAACCAGATGGTTGTACAGGTGACAAGGAGCTTCCAAGGCATGATGCCGGGGTCGGGGAAGGACTACGAGCAGATGAAGCTCACACTGATCCTCACGGGGGAGGAGATCGAGAGCTTCAGGCTAAAGCCCTACCCGAATCAGCTTTACGAGCTTACTATCACCGACGGCGCGCTGAGCTTCGCCGAGCTATAGGCGGGGAACGGGTTAAATCCCGCCGACCTGAATTTTCAGTTGAACCCGCTATGTCTGGGGTAGTCATTTATGGTACCGACTTTGACGCCATCGACGGCAGCTATCCAAGGGTTGACGGTGCCAAGACGGGCAAGCTGGACGTCTGCGCCACGGCGCTAGAAGCCATACGCTGGCATGAGC
>DUKA01000028.1 GCA_013329615.1 Candidatus Bathyarchaeota archaeon | reverse complement strand
TCACCGAACGCGCCCATCTGCTCTAGCTGCCTTAGTTCACGCGCTATTCTCCCCGTCGGGCCGCCCTCCTCGTCTTCCTCAACGAAGAGTATTCTGCCATCTAGCTTCGGCCAGTAGTCGGTCCCGGCGAGTGTGAGGAGCGTCCCGAGGTGGCCCCCTATGAGCGTGCCATCGGCCTCACCTCCCCTGTACGTCTTCCACCCAGGATTGGGGACCTCCTGCGGAGGCTTCTCGGGGTGCAAATAGTAGGTCGGGTCGTCGATGTATGTGGGCGCGGCCTCCAGCGTCCTTGGGATCTTGGTCGTCATGGTCGCCTTCTTGAAGTCCTCGACCTCCCAGTCCATGAGGTGGGCGTGTGTGAAGGTGACGAGCGCCGGCCCCTGGAAGTTGACAAGTCCCGCCTTCTCTAGCAGTGCGACGTTCAGGATCGTTATGTCGCTGTAGCCGATGAAGATCTTTGGGTTCCTTCTGATGGTCCCGTAGTCGAGCAGGTCGATTATGTCGTTGGAGTTCCAGCCGCCCCAGACGCACATTATAGCGTCGACGTTCCTGTCGGTGAAGGCGTCCATTAGATCGGCGGCGCGCTGTTTGGGTGTGCCCGAGGTGTGCCCGTGTCTACGGCGTATGTTGGGGCTCACGTCGACATTGAAGCCGAGCTTTCGAAGATTTTCTATGCCCCTTTTAGCAATCGCCTCGTCTAGAACGTCCATGCTGCTCGCCGGCGCCACGATGTATAGGGTATCACCAATACGGAGACGTCTGGGCTTTACTAGCTCCATGTGCTAGAAGGGTCCCACACTTGTAGATAAGGGTCAGGGGATGACCTTGCGCGCCGTGGTGAGGTAGCCTGAGTGGCCTATCATGAGCGTCTCGGGACGCGTCTTGTTCTCAGCCACAGTGATGCGGCGCATGATGAGCTCCACGGTCTCCACCTCTATGAAGGGCTTCGCCTCGAGGGCATAGACGGTTTTCATCACCTGCTCGATCGTTGGGCTGAAGCTGAGGAAGACGCCGCTCCCCGCGAGGGCATTCCACGCATGCTCGATCACGAGCCAAGGTGTCGCCAAGTCGAGGGACACTGCGTCCACCCCCCTCTCCTCGATGCCCTGAGTTATGTCGCCGAGCTTCATCTCGACGACGGGGCGGAGACCCGACCTGTCGATGTTACCCGCGGCGATCTTCTGGCTCCTCGCATCGATCTCGTATGTGTAGACCTTGCCGTCTGGCCAGACCGCGTTGGCGAGCGACATCGTGAGGGCACCACTCCCCGTGCCCGCCTCGACGACTGTCGAGCCGTTCCCAATGCCGAGTTGGTAGAGGATGTAGCCTATGTCCTTTGGGTAAAGGACCTGCGTACGCCTGTCCGTCTTGAGTACCCTGTCCCTGATGAGTGGGCGCATGGCGTAGAAGCTTATGCCGAGGCTGCTCACAACAGTCGAGCCGAAGGGTTTGCCGATGAGGTCGTCGAGTACGATGAAGCCCTTGTGGGTGTGGAACTGCTCACCGGCCTTCACCCTGAGCTGGTAGGTGCGCTCCCTGTCGAGGTAGAGGAGGACGTCGTCGCCCTCGGCTATGTACTTCACGGCGAACCATTCTCGCGGGGCGGAATAAAACCTTCACCCCCGGTGGCAGGGTTTTTAGCCTCGCGGAGACCAAACACGCCCCATGAAGGATGCAAACGCGTACAACGAGTTCAGGAAGGAGATGAACGAACGCATACTCAACTGCGGCCACCTTGGGCTGAAGAGGTTCTGGGCGTTGGACAGCCGCGCCTACGAGAAGGGGGCGCTCGACGAGAAGACCCTTGAGCTCCTCGGGCTGACGACAAGCATGGTGTTGAGGTGTGACGACTGTGTGACCTACCATATCGTCCGCTGCATCCAACTAGGGATAACCGACAAGGAGCTCTACGACGCCCTTAACGTCTGCGTCATCGTCGGAGGCTCGATCACCGTTCCCCACATCAGGCGCGCCTTCGAGACCATAGAGACCTGTAGGAAGCTCGAGAAGAAGGACCCCGGTCTCAAGAGCCTACTCTAATGTTTATCTACCTCTAACTATTACTATTTTCTGTGTATTCGGGCTCTCCCCACGCCGCTAAAGACGTTTCCCTCGTGCTCAGCCTAGCGATAGCGGCGAGGGTGATCGTCCTCCAGCTTCTCCCCCTAGATTGGAACTGGGACAGCTACCACCACTGGCAGATTAGCTGGTTCAGCCTGAGGCTGGGGTTCCCACAGTGGCGCCTCTGGGATCTGAACGGCTGCGAGTATTACTGGGGCATGTTCCCGCACCTCGTCGAGGCTTGGCTGATGGGAGTGACTGGCTCGTCAAGCATTCAATCTCTCAGGTTTCTCAACATTGTTATAGGGGCAGCTAACGCGGGGCTGGTTTGCCTTCTAGGGCGGAGATACTCTACGCCTCGTGTCGGGCTTTGGGCTGGACTCGTCTTCGCGGTCTTCCCCGTAGCCGCCGTCTTCGACGCACTCGCCCTACAGGACACAATGGCGCTCACCCTACTGCTCGCCTCGCTGTACATCTCGAAAAGTAGACCGTTCTGGTCTGGCCTACTCCTTGGTCTCGCTGGGCAGAGCAGGACCGAGCTTCTCCTCGTCTCCGCAATCGTCATCGTTTGGGTGTTAATCGTCGATAGGTTCAGCACTGAAAGATTGCCGGTGTTGATTGGTTGGCTAGCTGTTACGGGAGTGGCGTCTTACTACCTTTACAGCCAGACGGGGAATCCGTTCTACAACCTCTACTGGAGCCTCTACAACATATTCGCGGGCGCTCCTGGTGGAGGTGATTCTTTCCTCGGGGCCTTGTGGGCGTGGGTTTCTTGGAAACTCAGCGTGTGGCCAACCAAGCCGACGGGGATACTGATCCTACTAGCCGCGGCGACGCTTCCCGTCTACTTCGTCTACACGCTGTTCCAGAAACCTGCGGATTATCAGCTCATCTACTTAGTGCCGACGGCGGCGGTCTCCACCCCCATCTTCATCACTTACATCGGCGCCGATGACCGCCTGCTTCTCATCATGCTCCGTATGGTTACCCCAATCGTCGCGCTGGGTCTCCCCCTTCTTTTTTCAATCGTTCTCCGGCGCTGGGACAACCGATTCAAGGCGTTTTCGGTTCTACTCCTAACTATCTCCGCCGTCGCCTTTTACCCACTCGTAAACTCCTATTCTGGACTCCAATCCGAGACCACAGCGACGATGAGCATAGCCGACGAGACGTGGAAACTCTGGAGCGACTCGGGCGGCACAGTCGTCTGCGACTACCCGAT
>DUKA01000022.1 GCA_013329615.1 Candidatus Bathyarchaeota archaeon | reverse complement strand
CCCGCCGCAGCCTCGATGAGCTGCTTCTCGGGCAGCCCCTCATCCGCGTACTTCTGCCCCTCAGTCGTGAGCTTGAAGAAGCGTGAGACCTCCTCCCTGAAGCTGACGACGCCTTTTGTCTCCGCCCAAGCGGAGGCCTTCTCGACGGCGTCTCTGCCCAGACCCATGGATTGGCTGAGCACAGCGGTGGAGGACGCCCCGCCGCCCCTGAGGGCGACCAGAAGCTTCCTCTCGTTCTCGTTAAGCCTGGATGCTACTTCTTCGGGGTTCAAGGGTCTCACTAGTCTAACAATACGGCTAGGTTGCGTGTTTAAAAATACACGGGACAGGAGCACTTGGCTAAGTTACGTGTATTCGGTGATCTTCCTCTGCGTGAGGGTCTGTTTGAGCAGGGGGCCGGCCTCCATCCACTTCTCGAGGGGGATGGTGAGTCGACTCATCACGTGTTTCAGGGCGGTGTCCATCGTTGTGAAGAGGCGTGGGGTCTGCTTCATGGCGTTCCTGCAGTTCTCCCTGACCTGCCAGACGCCGACGGGGAGGATGTAATCGGGGTAGGCTTCGCGGAAGATGAAGACCTTAGCCTGGCGGCGGACTTTTGTTAGGTGCTCCATGACGGCTAGGCGCCCTGAGTAGTAGCAGCCGCCCATCGAGGCGTATGTGGTGCGCCCGTTGTAGCCCTCCCAGTCGGTCACAATGTTGACGTTTGTCTCCGACGGGTTCCACAGCGTCCGCGGGTACCACGCCTCGTACGCCTCGTAGCTCCACGCGTCGGGGACGAGGAGTATCTCGAAGCGGTTGCCGAGGTACTCGGACTCGTAGACCTCATGCATGCTGATGAGTGGGTAGTCCTTTGTCTGCTTCGCCATGTCCTTGCCGAGGAGGTCGTCGATGGCTGTGATGCTCCAACGGGTCGGGACGAGGCGCCTGTTCTTCTCGACGCCAAAGCTGCCCGTGCTGAAGGCCTTTACTATGCTGCTGACGGGTACGCCGCTTCGGTAGAGGGTCTTCGCAGCTTGAGCCGCCTTGAGGTCGGTGTCGTAGTGCGCCTTCTCCATCCAGTGATTCCACTTGATGAAGCCTATGGAGACCCGTTCGAGGGGGGCGGTGGGGCCGATGGGCTGCAGGTCGTTGTCCATGTATAGACGCTTGACTGGCGCCTTCTGCAGCTTCATCTCGGTCTCGACGTAATGCTCCGAGAGGCTGATCTCGCGGGTGGCGTCGAGTATCCTGCCCGCCTTCTCGGGCTTGTTGACGTTTATCGGCGTCATGCCTCTGACGAGCTGGCTGCGGAAGCCTATGATCTCGTCCATGCTCCTGCCGAACCATTTCTCGGTGTCGTCGAGGAGAGTGGTGTCACCGTAGAAGCCGGGGGCCATTGGACCGACCTGGACGTAGGGGTAGCCAAATCTGCCGACGAAGACGCTTGGGGGTGAGCTGCCCTCTATGTTTGTGCCGTGTACGCTTCGGAACATGCGGGTGTGGGCGGCTACCTGCTCAATAATCGGGCATCGGGTCTTCCCGCAGAGCATCTTCGAGCCCTTGCAGACAGTGCAGAGGTTGTCGCGTGCCTGCAGCTTGAGCTGGTCGCTCGTGTAGTCGAGGGAGGCGCCTATCTCGGGGTCCTGCTGGACCAGCTCTCTGACCCATGTGTTGCTGGGCTTGAAGCTCTTGGCGATCCTCTTCCCCAATCTGATGGATTTCTCCGCCACACGCGGTTATAGGGGTATCGAGGCGCAGGTGTTATGGGGAGGTGGGTGGAGGTGAAAGTGACTGATATGGTGAAGCTTGAGAATGTCGAGTTCAGGAGCGGGGAGAACACCCTCCTCGGAAGGATATACAGACCCGAGGGTAGGACGAAGAAGCCCGCGGTGGCGATCTGCCACGGATACCCGGGGGACACGAAGAACATGGACCTCGCCGAGGAGCTCGCCCTCAACGGCATCGTTACGCTCGTGTTTTTCTATCAGGGCGCCTGGGGAAGCGGCGGCAAGTACAGCCTCACGAAGTTGGAGGTAGGGGCGAGGGACGCCGTCGCCTACCTGCGCACGCGCCCGTACATTGACACGGAGAGGGTCGGCCTCGTCAGTCACAGCATGGGGGCGCTCCCCCTGACGAAGACGATGAGCCTTGACCCCACAATCAAGACCGGTGTGTTGATGTCGCCGGCCTCCGACACGGGTGCCATGGGTGACAAGGCGAGGGTCGTGGAGACCTCCAAGAGGCTCGCCGAGATGGCGGTGGGGAAGCTGAACGGAGCCACGCAGGAGAGCCTGCTTAAGGACCTCAAGGATGTGGCGAAGGAAACCAATCCCATCGAGCTCGTCCCGAAGATCAAGGTGCCGCTTATGGTGGTCGTGGGATCGATGGACAACGTGACGCCGCCGGATGCATGTAGAAGGCTCTTCGACGCGGCGAGGGAGCCGAAGAGGTGGGTCCTCATAGAGGGCGCTGACCACGGCTACTCGGAGCACAGGATACCACTGATCCGCGCCGTCTTGGAGAGACTCGGGGAGACCCTGTGACCCCGGAAGTTTCATCCGAGCGGTTACTTTAAGTCAGTTGATGGATAGTATGGCTTGGTTCTGATGAGTATAGTCGTCGAGAACGTTTCTTTCCAGAGCGAAGAGGCTTCCCTGTTGGGTCGCTTATACAGGCCGGCGCCTGAGGGTAAGTACCCCGCCGTGGTCCTCTGTCACGGGTACCCGGGGGACACGAAGAACATGGACCTCGCCGAGGAGCTTGCCCTCAACGGCATGGTCGCGCTCGTATTCTACTACCAGGGCGCGTGGGGGAGCAAGGGCACTTACCGGTTCGCTAAGCTGGAGCCGAGCACGAGAGACGCCGTCGTCTACTTGCGTGACCAGCCCTGCGTCGATCCCGACCGCGTCGGGCTCGTCAGCCACAGTATGGGGGCGTTACCCCTCGTAAAGAGGCTTAGCCTCGACCAGACGATCAAGACGGCTGTACTGATGTCCCCCGTCAGCGACATCGGCCTCTGGACGAGCGGGGACGCCATCGAGACGGTGATTCCCCACTTCATAGAGTCGGCGAAGGGGAAGCTCGATGGGCTTACGGCGGAGCAGCTGCGCGTTGATCTACGCGACGTGACCGAAACGGGTAACCCAATCGACCTTGTAGGCGTCGCGAAGGCACCTGTGCTACTTATTGTGGGCTCGGACGACGACGTCACGCCCCCCGAACTCTGCAAACTGCTCTACGATAAGGCGAAGGAGCCCAAGAAGTGGGTCCTCATCGAGAGGGCGGATCATGGTTTCTCTGAGCATCGAGTCGTGATGATACGCGCGGTCCTCGACTGGCTCAAGGTCACACTTTAACCGATTCCTTTTTGAGCGGCATGCCCGGAGGTTTCTGGGATGCCGATAAACGGTGAGAACCTCCACAACTTCCTTGTGAAGCTGCCTTCGCTCTACTTCGGGCTTATCCTCTTCGCTGCAGGGTCGGTGACAAACCTGTACTCGGGGCTCGGAATGAGCCCGTGGGGCGTCTTCCACGTGGGGCTCATGGGGCCCTTGGGGCTGACGCTGGGGCAGGTTGCCCAGCTCGTGGGTCTCGTCGTGTTGCTCGGGGGGTGGGTGCTCGGCTTCCCGCCGGGGTGGGGCACCGTCTCGAACATGTTCTTCATCGGCTGGTTCACCGACAGGATCATGGAGTGGAACTTCGTCCCCAAGCCAACCGACGTCGTGGGGCAGTACGCGCTCCTGCTCCTGAGCGTACTATTCGTTGGGGCGGGTAGCCTCTTCTATATGCGCGTGCAACTCGGTGC
>DUKA01000059.1 GCA_013329615.1 Candidatus Bathyarchaeota archaeon | reverse complement strand
CTCCTTGGCGAGGCGCGGGTTCTCGGCGCTCAGCGTCTGCACAGCGTCCCTATGCATCGAGGCAGCTATCACAGACATCCTACGAAGGGCGTCTTTAACGGATAGCTCGGAGTAGCTGAGGAGTATCTGCAGCGTCAACTCGTTCGGCAGATCGCTGAGTATTTCGGTGCCCACAAGCTTCTTTCGGACGAAGTCCTTTATGGCGAATCGAGTTTCTAGGTCGATCCTCTTCTCGGTCGAGCGAACCTGCATAATATTGTAGCCGTTTATATAGCTGGAGACGAGGCGTCTGACGACGCTCTCAGGCTTTTCCCCCTGCTTGATGGTGATTATGACCTTCTTGACCCTCTCCGGGGAGACCAGGCCCTTCGGCTGGACCGTGAGGGACCTGTCGTCGCGCTGGTACATGCTTACGACGCTGCCCCTCTTGAGGCCCATCTGGTCGACCCAGTCCTTGGGCAGAGAAATGATGTACGTAGACCCGCCGGTAACCTGTATCTTCCGAAGCTCTTCCTGCTCACGAACAGCCATCTGCTTCTCCTCCGATTTTCTCTTGGTAGGAATATAGTTCACACTCTTTTTATATTATCCATCATAGAAACAATAATAAAAATATAGCTATGGTGTCTCTATATAATCTATAAGTAAATTATATAATCGGCGCCCTTCATGCATAAGTCGAGAAAATGAGACAGACGACAATAATTGGCATAGTTGCCGCTATACTATTAGTGGCGGCCGGAAGTTGGTGGTGGTCAAATCAGCAGACCACCGATGGAGGATTATCGGGAGCAATTGAAATCGACGGCTCAAGCACCGTTTTCCCAATAACTCAGGCGATGGCGGAGGAGTTCCAGAACATACACCCGGGCGTCAAGATCAACGTCGGCATAAGCGGGACCGGGGGCGGTTTTAAACGCTTCATCAAGGGTGAAACCGACATAAGCGACGCCTCACGGCCAATCTCTACCTCGGAAACTGACGCGGCCCAGACGAACAACGTTGACTACGTCGAGCTGGAGATAGCGCTCGACGGGATCGCTGTCGTTGTGAACCCCGGGAATACCTGGGTGGATCACCTTACGACCGCTGAGTTGAAGGCGATCTGGGAGCCGAACAGCACGGTGACGATGTGGTCGGATGTCAGGGCGGGCTGGCCCACCCGGCCCATACACCTCTATGGCCCGGGTACGGACAGTGGGACGTTTGACTACTTCACCGAGGTGATCAACGGTAAGACAAAGGCGAGCAGGGCCGACTTCACAGCTAGCGAGGACGACAACATACTCGTCCAAGGTGTGAGCGGCGACCAGAACAGCCTCGGATACTTCGGCTACGCGTACTACGTAGAGAACAAGGACAAGGTGAAGGTGGTGCCAATCGACTCGGGCTCGGGTCCTGTGTCCCCCGACGACTCGACGATCACCAGCAACGCGTATACACCGCTTAGCCGGCCGCTGTACATCTACGTGAACACAGCCTCACTCCAGAGGGAGGAGGTGAGGGCATTCGTAGAGTTCTACATGGTGAACGGCGAGGTGCTCGTGCACGAGGTCGGGTACACGCCGCTTGACGCGCAGGTCTACGAGGACAACCTGTCAACTATTAAGAGCCTGCCATAATTTCATACTAAGCGAGGCGGGGTCACCTTGAAGGGTCCTGATAGCAAGGCAAAGCGATCGCAGAAGCTCAGGGAAGGGCTGATCGAGAAGCTGCTCTTCGGGAGCGCCATCCTCTCCGTCTTCACGACGCTGGGCATCCTCGGGCTCTTCATCTTCGAAGCGTACGACTTCTTCGGGGAGGTATCGATAGTCGAGTTCCTCACGGGCACCCTGTGGACGCCCCTGTTTGAGCCGAAGCATTTTGGGGTCCTCCCCCTCGTGGCCGGCACCTTTATGGTGACCGCGATAGCGCTCCTCGTAGCGGTGCCGATGGGGCTCCTCACCGCCATCTTCCTTAGCGAATACGCGTCGGAGAGACTCAGGAGTACGCTGAAGCCCATTTTGGAGGTGCTGGCGGGCATCCCCACCGTCGTCTACGGCTACTTCGCCCTGACATACGTCACGCCGCTGCTCCGGCTGGTGTTCCCAGATATCATCGTATTCAACGCCCTGAGCGCGGGGCTCGTCATGGGTATAATGATCATCCCAATGGTTTCATCCCTGAGCGAGGACGCCATGATCGCGGTGCCGAAGTCGCTTAGGGAGGGGGCGTACGCGCTCGGGAGCCAGAAGCACGAGGTGGCCCTCAAGATAGTGTTCCCGTCGGCCCTCTCGGGGATAATCGCGTCGGTGATCCTCGCGATAAGCCGCGCCATCGGCGAGACCATGATAGTAAGCATCGCCGCCGGGTCCACGCCGAGGTTCACGCTGAACCCACTTGAGAGCATCCAGACGATGACGGGTTACATCACGCAGATCAGCCTGGGTGAGGCGCCCTTCGGCAGCATCGAGTACAACACCATCTTCGCCGTGGGGCTAACACTGTTCGTCATGGTCGTGATAGTCAATACCCTCGGCAACTGGGTGACGAAGAGGTACTGGAGGAGCTACTGATGGCAGGCAACACTACCCGGAGGCACCTAACGGGACGGCTGCTGCTATCCGCCGCCATCATCGCCGTCTCAATCAGCCTGTTAAGTCTCGTCGCCCTACTGGTAGATTCGTTCGCAGACGGCCTCACCTACCTCGACTGGGATTTCCTGACAAGCTACCCGAGCAGGTTCCCCTCACAGGCGGGGATACTCCCGGCGCTTTTCGGCACGGTCTGGGTTGTGGGGTTGACTGCGCTGTTCGCCTTCCCCCTCGGCGTCTTCGCCGCGATATACCTCGAAGAATACGCCCCGAAGAACAGGATCACCGAGCTTATCCAACTCAACATCGCCAACCTCGCCGGGGTCCCCTCAATAGTGTACGGCCTGTTGGGGCTCGGGCTCTTTGTCGAGGCCCTCGCCTTGGGGCGGGTGGTCCTAGCCGGCGCCCTGACTATGACGCTGCTTATCCTCCCCGTGATAATCATCACCTCGCGTGAGGCGATCCGGAGCGTCCCTAAGGAATACCGCGAGGGGGCGTTCGCCCTCGGGGCGAGCAAGTGGCAGGTGACCAGTAGAGTAGTCCTGCCCGAGGCGCTCCCCGGCATACTTACGGGCACCATCCTATCGCTATCGAGGGCGATCGGCGAGGCGGCGCCCATGATTGCGATCGCGGCCCTTGCCTACGTCAGGTTCGTACCCACGAGCCCACTCGACCGCTTCACAGTCATGCCAATCCAGATATACAACTGGATCAACATGCCGAGGACGGAGTTCAGGGAGCTCGCGGCCACCGGCATAATCGTCCTATTAGTAGTTTTACTGGCGATGAACAGCATCGCCATCCTGATCAGAAACAAGTACCAGAAGAGAGGGGTCGGATAAAAAAATGGCTCAAAACATAAAGAACCCGTTCACATATACCGACGCGGATGAGATGCCGTCGGAAGTACAGGGGCTCGGCTCCGCCGTGAGAAACGACAAGATAAGCTTCAAGGAGTTCAACCTCTGGTATGGGAAGAAACACGCCCTCAAGAACATCAACATCGACATCAAGAACAACCTCGTGACCGCCATCATGGGCCCCTCGGGCTGCGGCAAGAGCAGCCTACTCCGAAGCATAAACAGGATAAACGACCTCATACCGACGTGCCGAACCGGCGGCGCACTGCTCATCGACGGCGAGAACATATACGATGCGAAGGTCGACGTCGACGACCTCCGTCGGCGCGTCGGGATGGTCTTCCAGAAGCCG
>DUKA01000025.1 GCA_013329615.1 Candidatus Bathyarchaeota archaeon | reverse complement strand
TTGCCAAGCTTCTTGAGCCCCATGAGCTTCGCCTTGAGGCGCAGGTAGCGGCGGTACGACTCGACGCTGCCCTCCATGGTGTGCATGAGGGCGTCTATCGCCTCCTGCTCCACGTCGTTGTCGATGAGACTCTGTGTCATAGGGGAGGGGTATTTCCTCCACTCGCACATCTGCAGGTGGTCGCCGCAGACGCCCCTTATGGCGCTCGCCCACACTATGTCATCCTTGCCGAGGCCGTCGTAGACCACCCTGTTCGCCTCCATGCGCAGCGCCCTGTCCCTGCTCTGGTAGAGTGCGATGATCTCGCCATAGGGCATCGTCTTCTCCACACCCTCGACCTTGATCCTGAAACTCCGCGTGCTCAGCCAGTCCCCCTGAAGCTGTGACCACGCACTGACGCCATTCTGATCCTTGGAGATCGTGAGCTTCTCGAGCTCCTCGGTCATAAGGTGTGGTATCCTGCGCACGATCCTCTCGAGGAAGTGCCTGTATTCTTCGAGTTTGGAGTCTGTTACGAGCCCCGGCTTCGCCTTCAGCAGGCCGCCCAACTCTATCTCGGCGAATGCGAGTGCTTGCCCCGCCTTGTTGCCCGCCTTGCGCACCGCCTCGTTCAGCCTCTTCGACACTGCGTCGGTCGAGTCGGCGCTGTAGCGTAGGCCGCAGTACTCGGTAACGCCCTCGTACCTGAGGGTGAAGGCGTCCCTCGCCTCCAGCAGCTTGAGCAGCCCCGAAGAGTCGAGTCCGCCTATTTTTTCCCTGTACTTCGCGGCGAACTTGTTCGCCTCGTCGACCATCTCATCGAGCTTCGCCTCGATCCTCTCGGGCTCCGTGCTGTCCACGAGTTGTGCTAGGTCCCAGCGCATCTGCTCTGCCAATTCAGTATCCCTGTTTCTTGTTCTCTTCTGCACGGGTTTAATGGTTGCCCATCTGGGGATGGTTTTAAACGACGAATGGGCTACTCGGGTTCATGGCCGATCCTCGCCTGCTCAGTCGCTGTGGGATATATTGTGGAGCATGTTACGTCTACAGGGCGGAGAGGGATGGCGGCACCCTGCTCGATGAGTTGTCGGCGAAGATCGGCGTCTCGAGAGACGAGATCAAGTGTAATGGCTGCTCCGGTCCCGTAGGGGAGCAGTGGCCCAACTGCCAGAACTGCCACTTCAAGACGTGCCAGAGTGGGAAAGGCGTAGAGAACTGCGCGCAGTGCAGCGACTTCGAAACGTGCCCCGATTATAAACGAGCTATAGACTTCACCACCTATCGGGGCGAGGACATGAGGGAGGGGGTAAGTAGGATCGGGGCCGGCGACGGCGAGGCGTGGCTTGCTGAGCAGGGGAAGCTGTGGAGCTGCCCCGCCTGCGGTCAGCCTCTCATGTGGTACGACAACAACTGCCGCCGCTGCGGTGAGAAGGTGAAGCAGGGACCCGTCATGTGGACGCCCGCCCCGAGGAGTGAGCCTAGACCCTAAGCGTCTTCACGGCGTCGAAGCCCGCGGCGTGGGCATCCCTCATGAGGTGCTCGTCGCCCCTCGCCGTCGTCTTCGAGTCCGCCCCACCCGTCTGCAACACTCGGAACTCCTCCATGTCGAGGTAGGCGAAAATCTCCCCGAAGGTCCTCACCATGAGGTCGGAGTAGGGTGAACCGCCGCCGGAGGAGACTGCGAGTATCACTCGCTTTCCCCGGAAGACATCCCTAGGAATAGAGTACCACCTGTCGATGAACGCCTTCATCTGCGCCGTCGGGCCCCACCAGTAGACGGGTGTGGCGAGGACCCAGACCTCGGCCTCCCTCATCTTCTCAATGATGGATACCATGTCGTCCTTCTGGATGCAGACCTTGGTACGCGCGCAGGCGTTGCACGCCCTGCATGACTTGACGTCCCTCTCGGCGAGGACGACCTTCTCCGTCATCGCCCCGGCCTCGGCGGCACCCCTGAGTACCTCGTCGAGCAGCGTCTCGGTGTTCCCGCCCCTCCTCGGGCTACCCGCTACGCCGAGTACACTCGTCATCCCTTCTCAAGCGCCTCCCTGAGGGCGTTCGACCCATTCTGGTAGTCCCTCCACATCTTGCCTCCCGTGACCCCGCCGTCGACGACTAGGTTCTGCCCCGTCACGAACTTGGAGTCGTCACTCGCTAGGAAGAGCGCCGCCCTCGCGATGTCCTCGGGCATTATGGGGCCGCGGAGCGGCTGCGTGTCCCTGAAGGCTTCCTGCATAATGTGGAGTTTTGCCTCCGCTTGATCGCGTGTGAGGCTACGGGCGATGCCTATCATGGGGGTGGGTATGTATCCGGGGCTGACGCAGTTCACGCGTATCCCAGCCTCGCCGAGCTCCATGGCGACGGTCTTCGTGAGCTGCGCTATCCCCGCCTTCGTGGCGCTGTAGATGTGGTTGCCGAAGCCCGCCTGGAGAGCCGCGGTGCTCGCCGTGTTTATGATGCTGCCCGAGCCCTGCGCCCTCATCATGGGGGCGGCGTGTTTTATGCCTAGGAAGCAGCCGCGCAGGTTGACCTTGACCGTCCTGTCAAAGTCCTCCACCTTGACGCCCTCGATTGGGCCCACGGCGCCAACTATGCCGGCGTTGTTGAACATGACATCGAGGCGACCCCACGTGTCCACCGCCGACTTGACAGTGGCGTGGACGTCGTCCTCGCTGGTCACGTCTGTATGGCGGTAGATGACATTCTCTCCGATCTTCTCCGCGAGGCGTCTGCCCCTCTCGTCCTCCACGTCCGCGGCGACGACCCTCGCGCCTTCCGAGGCGAAGAGGCGCACGGTTGCCTCACCGATCCCGCTGGCGCCACCAGTAACGATGGCGACTTTTCCCTCAAGCCTGCCCATTAACAATCAGAGACAATACATGCGGAAGCGTATTTCACGCTATCCCGACACCTAAATCACAGAAGCACCTACATTTGTATCGAATCGGCACATGGAATAGCTTATCTCGAAGCACCGGTTCCCTGTCTTTGGTGTCGTCTACGCCCATCTACAAGATGCTCGACAAGGCCGAGAGGCTCCTCAAGGCCGGCAGGATCGAGAGACTCGATGGTGGGCACTACAACGTCATAGGTGACCACGGCACATATACACTCGTCGTCCGCAACGGGCGCGTCTACTGCACATGCCCCGGCTTCCAGGAGAAGGGAGTCTGCAGCCACAGCCTCGCGGTAATGAAGCTGACTCAGAGCCCGCGGAACAAGTACTAGCCCACGGGTGCAAAGCTTGAAACCCGCCGAGGCGTAGTTATCACCGATCTACTTGTCGACAGAGGGCTTCATGGAGGTCGGTAAGCATCGGATTCACTACGCCAGATGGGGCGAGAAGGGCGGCAAGATGGTCATCCTGCACAGCATGGGCATGGACGCTTACGGCATGGAGGGTCTATGCGAGTCGCTGGGCAACAGACACAGGGTGCTCGCGTTGACAATACTCGCCCACGGTGACTCCTCGGTGCCCGCCGAGATCGTCCCCCTCCCCGAGCACGCCGAGCTGCTCAGAACATGCTACAAGAAACTCGGCTACACGCCAAGCGTCCTCATAGGCCACAGCATAGGCGGCAGGATGAGCATGATACTCGCCGCCGACCACCCGGACGAGGTCAAGGGGCTCATACTCGTCGACATCGCGCCGCCCGACCCAGTGTCGCGCCCATGGAGCCAGCTCGCCCCCGGGGAGCTAAGGAACGAGGCCGAGGCGAGGGCGTATCTGAAGCAGAGGTACCCCGGATTCGTCGAGGAGTACGTAGAGAATCGCCTCAAGCATGGCTTCATGCGCCAGCCCGACGGCTCGCTAAAGCCCAAGCCGACCGGCAGCCCGACGATGACAAGTTACTACACCGATCTCTGGCCCTACGTCGAAAGGATAAGGGCGCCCACGAAGCTGGTACTCGGCTCCGAGAGCCAACTCGTCACCCCGGAGAAGAGGGAGCGGATGGCGAAGCTGATACCCGGGTTGGAGGTCGTGACCGTGAAGGGGGCGAGCCACATGGTGCCGCAGGACAAGCCCGCCGAGTTCGAGAAGGAGGTTACCTCCTTCCTGAAGAGAATCAGCTAGTCGTTCTTCAGGGGCAGCAGCTCGCTTATCCTGACCTTGAATGGGTGCTCTGGGGTCCCCATTATGACCCACGTGTCCTTCCCGAAATCGCTTATGAGTTCCCGGCAGCGACCGCATGGGCTGGGTAGTTCGAAGCCGCCGTCCTCTGTCCTCCATATGGCGACTATCGCCTCGTAGTCTCTCTCCCCGTGGGCGAGGGCGTGGCAGATGGCGGAGACCTCGCCGCATACGTCGGCGAAGCCCACGCTCGCCTCGATGTGTATCCCCGTATAGACCTTCCCGCCCCGGGTTCTGAGGGCTGCGGCGACCTCGTGCTTATCCTTGACGTAGAGGCGGTCGAATGTCTCGCGAGCCGCGGCTATGAGAGTGTGGTCCTCGGTGGTGAGTCCTGTCTTCCTCATCACTTCGCCTTCTTGGCGAGCGCCGCCCCGAGTTCGCGGCACTTCACGAGAACGTCCTTCGTTGGCTCACCGGGGCAGCCGAGGGGCTCGCCGACGAGGGTGCCGACGTACTTGAAGAGCCCCAGCATCGCCTCCCTGACCTTGCCGCCGCCTCCGTGGCTGTAAAAGAGGGCGTACGGCTTCTCCTTCATACCCTTCACCCCCTTGCGGGTGTGCAGGATGTAGTGGTCGTCCATGAAGGTCTTGAGGCCCCCGGCGACGTAGCTATAGTAGTCGGGGGAGCCGAAAGCTACACACGCGTACCCTGGGAAAGTCGAGGCGTCGAACCTCCCCTTGTCCGTGTTATGGAGCGTCACCTCACACCCCGCGGAGCGCAGCCCATCCGCCACCGCCTCCGCCATCTTGCCAGTGTTCCCGAACTCCTGCGAGTGATACAATACGAGAGCCTTCACCAAACCTGACACCTGGGTTAGTGTCTCTCTTCTACGCCTTTTAGGGTTTGAGATTGCTGCTCTGGCGATACTCTTTTCACGGCACTGGGTTGATCAGGTAGAGACCTTGGCGCGCGGTGAGGGAAACTTCGGCTTCGTGACGAGGGTTGCGGGCTACATGGCGGCGCTGTTCGCCACATTCGTCGGATACGGCATGATCCAGCCGCTGCTCTCACTGCACACGAGCACGTTCGTCGGGACCTCATACATGCTCGTTGGCCTCCTCATCTCCATGATCGGCCTCATCAAGGCGGGCTTCGGCCCCGTCAGCGGCTTCCTCTCTGACGTCCACGGGAGGAAGAGGCTGGCCACGATCGGTGGGGGCGCGATCGCCGCGAGCATGGCCGTCGTCTGGCTCTCAAGCTCCTCCGCGATGCTCGTCGCGGGTTTCCTCATCTACGGAGTCGGGCAGACTATGTTCTTTCTCGCCATGATGACGTCGATGGTCGAGGCCGCGGGGCCGGAGAAGCGGGCAGTCGCGATGGGGCTCTACGAGGGCGGCAACGGCATCGCAATCATGGTCGGGTCCGCCTCTTCCAGCTTCCTCGTCGGTGCCATCGGCGTCGCGGCGGTCTTTGGAGTCGCCGCCGCATTCTCCGCTGTCTCGATGCTCGTCTGCGTCTTCGTCCTCAGGGAGACCTCCCCGCCAAACGGGGCGAGGGGCCCCATGCTCGACATCAAGGGGGTGAAGGCGCTGATAACGCCGACCTATGTCTCCGCCATGTACTCCGCCTTCCTCTTCATGTACTACCAGAGCGCCTTCAGCGC
>DUKA01000131.1 GCA_013329615.1 Candidatus Bathyarchaeota archaeon | reverse complement strand
ACCTGCTCCTCGGTGAACCAGTCGAGCATCTTGACGGTGGCGAAGTCGCCTTCGGCGCGCGCCAGCTCCATGAGGAAATTGATCCTGCCGGTGATGTGTATCTCGTGCTCGTGCGCCCCTTCGAAGATGGCGAGTGGGCTCGCCCAAGTCACCGGCGGCTTCGCCAGCGCCTCAAGCTCGACCCTAAGCCTGCGGTTTATGATATAGTTATAGAAGATTGTGGCGTGGGTCTGCTCCTCGTGCGCCTGTATCCACATCCAGTGCGCCATTCCCTTGAAGTTTTTATCCCAGAGGTCGGCTGCCATCGCCTCGTAGATGTACTGGCTGTACAACTCCTCGTTGATCTGCTTGTTCAACTCCCGCAGAAGGTTCTCTGATACCATAAGGGGGTTTGGGGAGCCGCCCTTTAAAACCCTTGACCGCCTACTTCCGCCCCACGAAGAGAGTTATCATCTCATCGTTGCGGATTGGCTCGTCGGGGTGCCCCGCCTTCCACTTCCTGAGCATGGCTACACCCTTCTCGAGCCCCTCCTTTGTTATGGGGCGGAACATGCTCCACAGCCTCCCCTCGGCGATCTCTATGAACTCGTCCGCCGTCTGGTATCGCTCTATGAGGTAGGGATGCATCTCCGTCCTCAGCCCCGCGGCAGCGAAGCACGTCTTGAACTCCTCGTCGCTGGGGTAGGAGTCGAGTTGTCCCTGCTTTATCTCGGGGAAGAACTTGAAGACGACCTTCTCGTGCAGCTGGGCGTGGCCGATTGTGTGGGCGATCTTGGATCCGCCCTTCCTGAGGACGCGTCCGCACTCCTTCGCCGCCTGCGCCCTGTCGCGCACGTGGTGCCAGACCTGCGCCGCGTAGACGAGGTCGAAGACGTCGCCGCGGAACGGCATCTGCTCCGCCAGCGCCTGCACCACGGGGAAGTCGGGGGTCTTCTCGTGCGCCTGCTTCAGCATCCCGATGCTTGGGTCGAGGCCGACCACGGTGCAGCCCGTGCGGGCGGCGATGCCGAGGCCGTAGTTGCCGGTGCCGCAGCCCATGTCCATGACAAGCGACCCCGCGTCGAGGCGCGCTAGCTTCTCCGCCTCCCCCGCCCAGAGCCAGATGTCCTCGCTCACGCGCCCCCTGTCGTAGTTCCCGCTGACCTTGTTGAAGTGCGGGTTGCTGATAGCCATGCAGGTAGATCCGGGCCTCGGTGGGATAAAATGTTGCCAGCAGAAGGGGAGAGGCATCTACCTGCCGAGCCTGCTCAGCAGGGGAGCCGGATCGAGCCTTCGCATATCCAGCCCAAGTTCACTCGGCTTAAGCCCCATCGAAAGGCCCAGTATGTCGACGTAGTGGAAAACGGGGAGATCGTAAAGCTTCCCCTTCTCCTCCTTCAGCTTCATCTGCCCTACCTCCAGCTGCATCATGCAGAATGGGCACGTGGCCACGAGGGCGTCGGCCCCCGCCACCTTCGCGTCATCCAATATGACCTCCGCTAGCTTGAATGAGGCCTCCTCAGAGACCTTGCCGAAGAATGAGCCGCAACCTATGCAGCAGCTCGACTTCTCGTGGTAGTCGACGCTGTCGGCTCCGGTCATCTGTATGAGGTGGTCAAGCTTCTCAGGGAAGTCGGAGTCGTCGAACTTGGCATATCTCTGCGGGAGGAAGAGGTGGCAACCATAGAACGGCGCCGCCTTGAGGCCGGTCAGCGGCTCGACGTTGATGTTGTTCAACACCTCCGGTGTGTAAT
The DNA here is from genome assembly GCA_013329615.1 of Candidatus Bathyarchaeota archaeon. GTDB lineage: Archaea > Thermoproteota > Bathyarchaeia > TCS64 > TCS64 > UBA8941 > UBA8941 sp8941u. The sequence goes on along the minus strand of DUKA01000131.1, from coordinate 2,596 downwards.
CCTCGTACAGTGCGGTGACCACGTGCTTGACCTTCGCCTTCCCCGTGTACTCCCTCCCGACGGCGGAGAGGTGCTTGTTGACATCCCTCCTCAGCTCCTTGTTTGTATCGAGGAGGTACTTGGCACGGGACAGGTTGCCGAAGCAGCTCGAGCAGAGAGTCAGCAACGGCATCTCCTCCTCCTCGGCTATCGCGAGATTCCTACTTGTGAGGGCGAGCCCCCTAACGTAGTCTACGCTGTGCACCAAGCAGGCGGGCATGCAGCAGTTGAAGTCGTCCCTCCCCTTCAGGTCGGCTCCGAGTTCCTTGAACACCGCCCGCATCGCTATCTCGTAGCCGAGCTCCCTGACCGAGGCGACGCATCCGGGGTAGAGGAGATACTCGGTCACGCTTCGAGCCTCCTCAGCAGTTTCTCCCCGAATATCTTCCTCTGCTCGTCCAGAGCGGTCTGGGATATCGTCGCCCCGATCGGCGGTAGGCCGTACTCGCCTCGCCACTCGTCGAAGTCGCTTGGTACGGGGATGGAACGGCCCGACCTCATTATCTGCCCCATGATGGCGCGTGGGTTGGCGGGGATGTGCCCCTGACGCGCGGCTAGGTTCCGGGTCAACAGGAATATCTCGGTGGGCTGTATACCGCTCGGGCACCGCTCCGTGCACCGATAACACCAGGCGCAGAGCCACAACTCGTCGCTTTCGAGCAGCCCCTGAAGGTCGCTGGAGACACGTTGCAGGAGTTTCCGGGGATTAAATCCAAAGCTTACAACAAACATACACGCGGTGGTATTTATAATAAATATATTATATACTCACACCGGGTCGCCAGTCAGGCGTCTCAAGGCGATACAAGCGCCATGTATCGGCGAAATGCTCTACCGTTACGGGGATTATTCTAAATATATCCACAGTGAGTGGAAACCATGCCAGACTACGGAGTACGCGGCACAATAACGTGGCTCTACTACTGGGACCTGCCCCGCGCGATGAAGTTCTACGAGGAGGTCATGGGGTTCAAGATGACCGTCGATCAAGGCTGGAGCAAAATATACAAGGTATCTCAAGATGGATACCTCGGCCTCGTCGACGGCGCCCACGGTCACCACAAGGCCAACAACATAAAGCCGGTAATCTTCTGCCTCAATGTGGTCGACGCTGAGGCGTGGTACAAAAGGGTCACCAAGGCGGGGGTCGAGATCGAGGAGAAGCTGCAGGAGTCGCAGCGCCTCAAGGTCAGGGTCTTCATGTTCAAGGACCCCGAAGGCTACGTGGTCGAGATACAGCAGAGCCTCCCCGGTGCGCTCAGCATCTAGCCCCGGGCATCCAAACCTTAATATTTTGATCAGGTAGTTTCCTGTTGTCGTGCCGCCGTAGCTTAGTCAGGTGGAGCGTCTGGCTGTTAACCAGTTGGTCAACGGTTCAAGTCCGTTCGGCGGCGCCACCCCCTAAAAAGGAATGGTTTATAGCCCTAAGCCCCTGCATCAAGTAACTAAGTTTCAGAAAAGCTGTTAAGGAGTATGTGAGCGGTGAATGGATCTTATTCTTCTGGCGTTCTCCGTAGGGCTTCTTTCGTTGCTTGTCGTCGCATATCTTAGTCTCTGGATTCTAAAGCAGCCAGACGGCCCGCCTGAGATGCGGGAGGTCGCCGCCGCCATACAGGTCGGCGCAAACGCATTCATCAAGAGGCAGTATACAACCATCGCAGTTGTAACCGCGATAGTCGCCATACCCATCGGCTATTTCTACCAAGACCCGCGCGTCGTCGCCACCTTCCTAGCCGGCGTCACCATGAGCCTCTCCGCCGCCTACGTCGGCATGAACATCGCCGTAAGGGCGAACGTCCGCACCACAGCCGCGGCGCAGACCTCCTCCTCACTCGCCTTCAAGATAGCCTTCAGGGGCGGGGGCGTCATGGGGCTGCTCGTCACCGGGATGAGCCTGACCGGCGTCAGTCTGCTCGCGTGGCTCTGGGGCGACCCGAACGCCATCATCGGCTTCGGATTCGGCTCGAGCCTCGCCGCCCTCTTCGCACAGCTCGGCGGCGGCATATTCACGAAGGCGGCCGACATAGGAGCCGACCTCGTCGGCAAGATAGAGCAGAGGATACCCGAGGACGACCCAAGGAACCCCGCAGTGATCGCGGATCAGGTCGGTGACAACGTCGGCGACTGCGCCGGCATGGCNNACAACGTCGGCGACTGCGCCGGCAGGGGCAGCGACCTCTTCGAGTCGATAAGTGACGACTACGTCACCGCGATGCTCCTTGGGACAACTGTTATGAGCCTCATGGGGGGGCTGGCGCTCGTCTTCCCGCTCCTCCTCGGCGCGGTAGGCATCATAGCCACCATCGCTGGTGTCTTCGTCACAACCGCGCTGTCCGGGAAACCTATGAGGAGCTTCAACCTCGGGCTCGGCACCTCCTCGATGCTGAGCATCATAGGTGCGTACATCGTCTGCACGATGGTGCTCGGGGACATACGCGTATTCTACGCCGTGACGGCGGGGCTGCTCGCGAGCCTCGCCGTCGGCCTCACCGTCCAGTACTACATAGGCATCAACAGCGGTCCCATCAAGGACGTGGCAGCCTCCAGCCAGTATGGC
>DUKA01000006.1 GCA_013329615.1 Candidatus Bathyarchaeota archaeon | reverse complement strand
GACATGAACTACCAAGTCGTCGACGGCGGGATGACCTCCGTCAACATCGGAGTAGGCGACACGTACACCAACTACCACAAGAGGGACGAGAACGTCTCCATAGACGAGCTCGTCGCCTGCGCCAAGGCGGTCTCCCTCTTCGCCCTCAGAAAACTGGGCTAATTAGGCATCTCTCTTTTAAACGACAGTTGTGAATATCAGAGCCATGGCCCGCAGCGAATGCAAGAGGTGTCAATCTCTCCTCAACGAGGGCGACTACTTCTGCGGGAACTGCGGTGCGCCAACGAAGCTCGGGCTGAAGTATCTCGAATCAAGCGAGAGGATCAGCCTGACTTTGAACCAATTAGAGAGAAGCTTCCAGACGGGGTACATCTCCAAGGAGAAGTATGAGGAGCAGAAGGCGAAGTACAGCGAGGAGCTCTCTAAACTCAACGCCGACATCATCGCGAGGCGCCCCGTAGCCCCTCAAGGGACCGAGACACTCAACGCCCCACAGCCGGCGGAGATGCCCACGTTCAGCGACGCCAAGAGCGCCGTCATCTACGCCGACCCCCCGCAGCTACGCCTACACAACGCGGGGGGCTACATAATAGCCACCATCATAATCGTCGCCGCCAGCCTCTGGGCCACGTGGGGACTGGTCGGAGAGGGCTTCGAGACCGTCTGGCTCGACCAGTGGTACCTACTCATATTCAGCCTAGTCGGCCCCGCCATCTACCTCTTCTGGATGTGGAGGGCGGACAAATTCGAGAGGGAGCCCATATACTACGTCCTCCTGATCCTCGGCTGGGGCGTCTTCGCAACCCTCATCAGCTTCATAGGAAACAGCATCTTCGACATGGTCGGCCTCGGAGCCGCATGGCTCGGCGCCCCCATAGTCGAGGAGTCCGCCAAGGCGATAGGCGTCTACTGGATAGCGAAGAAGGCAGAGTTCAACAACTCCATGGACGGAATGGTGTACGGCTTCGCCTCGGGGATGGGCTTCGCCTGGGCGGAGAACTTCTTCTACATAGTCCTCATGTACGACGGCGACATCCTCTTCTCGCTCCTCAGAATATTCGTCTTCGGGCTCGGCCACGGTCTCTACACCGCCTACACTGGCTGGTCACTCGGCAGAGCAAAGGTGAAGAACGGCTTCGTGAAGCCGGGCGACATGAAGCTAGGGCTCGCCATGGCGATGATAGCCCACGGCCTCTACAACAGCGACATAATGGAGGTGAACAGCCTGGAGACACTCGCCCTATGGGTCATACTCACACTCGGCACATTCACGATCATTCTCTACGCCCTAGTCCGCAGGTCCTGGGCTGAGGAGAAGAAGTGGCTCTACGACGCCGGATACGCACCGAAGGCGACATCACCCAACTAGGCTAGACGTGCAGCTTCGATCCGAATCCAGCTGCGAGCGCGTTTTTGGGGTCGATATCTACAACGTATTTCTCCTTCCCACGCCTCGACTCGAACTCGACCTCCCAGAAGATACGCTTCAGCAACGCCTTCCCGGGTTCTGTCTTCTGCCATAGGACCACTCTGGATATTTCGCTGTGGTCGAGGGCGAAGTTATCGGGCTGCTCCCTGATCGCCTCCTCGGGGCTCATCTTCTTGTACTTCTCGGTGTAGAAGAAGCTCACATCGAGCTGGGTGCCCCACTGATCCCAGAAACCCTTACCCTCAGCTTTCGCCTTCTCCTGAGCCTCCTTAAGCGCCCTGTTTACCATGTCGTTGGTTATGTGGCAGAATATCGCCCGCCTCTCCGTGATTATGAGGGCGAAGGTATCCCAAGCCCCCAAGAACTTCATCTTCTTCAGGGTGGGTATCACAGAAATGACCATCTCACCCGACTGCGGTGGAGCCTGCTGATAAGCGGGCTGGGGCGGTTGCTGGTAATACTGCTGAGGCGGTGGCGGCGGAGCCTGCGCGGGATACGGGGCGGGGGCCAACCTCTGACCGCAGACCGGGCAGAAGTTGGAGTTGGGCTGGACGGACGCGCCACAGTTGGAGCAGAACGGCAACACGCATCACTTGGATCCGCCTACGGCGACCACGTATATATTATTGAACCCCGCGGGAAAGCCGTTTAACCCCAGAAAACCAACAATAACCGTGGCACGCTTGGAAGAACACTGGCTCGCTAAACACGTCGAAGGCTTCAGCCTCGACTCCTACCACCTCGGGATGATCTACGCCTTCGCCGAAGTCGTCGGCTCCGGCGTCAAACCCCTAGCCCTCAGCCCACCCATGACCCGGGAGGAACACAACAGGATCAAGAACCCGATCATTATAATGGCCGAGGAATATAACATATACACACTCGTCGACGAGGACTTCCTAACGACGAAGCTCTTCAACTCGACATTCACCGAGGGAAAGGTTGTGGTACACTTCGCCAAGGACCCATCCATACTCGACAGGTACAAGAGGCTCAAGGAGTTGAAGGGCAGGAAGTGGAGGGAGGGGAAGCTGCCTGAGGCCGAAGATGAGATCGCAAGGGAACTCGGCAGGATACTAGGCTACGACGAAGAGACCATCGAAGGGCTTCTCAGAAAGCCTCGTTTCTAGGGCTGTGGCCGCGTACCCAGAGTCACCGTGATGTTCCGAGTTGAACCGTCGCGGAGTATGTTCAATACGACGGTCTTTCCCGGCGTCTTGTACCTCTGTATGTAAAGGATAAGGTCGTAGAAGCTCTTCATCTCTACTCCGTCTGCGCCAAGGATAACGTCGCCACCGGTGTAAACCTCTTCGCCGTCGATGGTGGAGGTTCTAGACCCTCTGACACCGGCTGTGGCTGATGGACCCCCGGAAGAAACACTGATTACCAGAGTGCCGTGTGTGCCCGCTGGGAGGTCGTTTGCGTCGATGAGATTGGGTGTTAGGTCAACGCCTGTTATGCCGAGGTATGGGTGATCGTAGGTTCCCTTGGATAGTAGGCTCGGGAGTTCACGGGTTATGGTGTTGCTCGGGACGGCGAACCCGATGCCTCGCGAGGTCTCGGTGGGGATGGCGGTGTTGATGCCGACCACTTCACCCTTCATGTTGAGGAGGGGGCCTCCGCTGTTTCCCGGGTTGATGGCGGCGTCGGTC
>DUKA01000183.1 GCA_013329615.1 Candidatus Bathyarchaeota archaeon | reverse complement strand
CCGTAGTAGTGGAACTTGACCGAGTTTATGGCGGTGCTGCTTCCGAGGCCCGCCGTGTTGTATGAGCCGGGATGATGGCTCAGGCACGCGTCGACGCCCTTGAAGAGGCCGGCGCGGACCATGAAGACCTTGCCGTCGTAGTTCTCCTCCGCGGGGCACCCGTACATCTTGACTGTGCCCTTGATCTTCCCCGCCTCCATCGCCTGCTTGATGGCTAAGGCGGCGGAGACGGCGGTGACGCCGTGTATGTTGTGTCCGCATCCGTGCCCCGGCGCATCCTGCCTCAGCGCCTCCTTGTGGGGAACCTTATTGTTGCTGAGCCCGGGCAGGGCGTCATACTCGCCCATGAGGCCGATCGTGGGTCCCTTCCCGTTGCTCCACGTCGCCACGAAGGCTGTGGGCATCCCCGCGACACCCATCTCGACCTTGAACCCGCCCTTCTCCAACTCATCCGAGAGGAGTCTCGACGACTTCTCCTCGACTAGCCCCAGCTCGGCGTACTCCCAGACCCTGTCGCTGAGGTCCACGATGTGTTTCTTGTTCTCCTCGATCCAGCCCCGCGCCCTGTTCTTCATCGTCTGCACCGATGCTTCTTGTCTGGTGGGGTTGGGGATAAAGAGTCTTGGGGGCTGCTAGAGGGTGATTAATTCGCCTTTCATGGCTGCGCCTTCACGGTGGGCGAGTAGAAGTGCCTCGCCGGTGCCGGTCGCCTGAATGACCGTTTCGCCTTCGCTGTCCCATATTGCGCTCCTGCCCGCCGTGGGGAAGCCCCCCGACGGGGCGGCGTAGTTCGCCATAAGGACGACCATCTGGTGGCTCCGGGCGTAGCCTCGCAGCTGGTTGGAGTCGACTTCGATGCCCGTGGGTGTTATGAAGACGCCTGCGGCGTAGACGGTTGCGCCTCCTCGCGCCGCAGCCTCGGCGTGTGTTGGGTGCGTCGTGTCGGCGCATATGGCGAATGAGACACGCTCACCGTCGATCCCAATTTGGAGCCCCATCACCCCCGGAACGAAGAACGCTTCCTCGCCGTGGTGTAGGTGGTGCTTCGTGTAGACCCGCGCGCCCTCTGGTTGGAAGGCGAAGGCGGCGATGTGCAGCCCCTCTGGCGATCTGTATGGCGCCCCGGCGACGATGGTGATGGTGTGCTCCTCGGCGGTGCTTCTGAGGGTGTGGAGACATGGGTCGTCGGGGGTCAGGGCGTGGCTGGCAGCTATGTCGGGCTCATAGTCTGTGAGGGATAACTCGGGGAAGACTACGATGCGTGCCCCGCGCCGCGCGGCAGTCTCTGCGAACCTTACGTGGGTCTCGACGTTGCCCTCGATGTCACCCCGTGTGGAAGCGGTCTGTGCAACCGCCAACACCGGTCCACGCATAGGCATGTTAATGCGACATATCTACAATGATTTATATGTATCAATACACGGGTCCGTTTGATCGCAATGTCCTGTAAGTGCGGTTGCGCCAGCTGCGCATCGAGCAAGAAGAAGGAAGAGAAGAAGCCAAAGAAGGAGTAAGCCTTCCCCCTCCGTTTGTTTTATTTTTTTCAACCCACCCAGTGGTAAGATTTAACCCACCGCGGGTATGTTCCCTAGGTTCAGTGGTGCCCGTTTGGCTGAACTCGATATAGTCTCTCTTCTGCTGCTCGCGGTTGGTTTGTCTATGGATGTGTTCAGCGTCTCGGCGGCGACGGGCTGCGGTATGGGGAAGATCGAGAGGGGGCAGATGCTCCGCCTCGCGGCGGCTTTCGGCGCCTTCCACGTCTTCATGCCCCTCATAGGCTGGTTCGCGGGTGACCGCGTGGCAGCGTTGATAACCGGGTACGATCACTGGCTGGCGTTTCTGCTCCTCGCATTCGTTGGCGGGCGCATGCTCATTGAGGGGATTAGGGGGGACGATGCCGTTGATCCCAGCAGGATACTGGAGTTGAGGAGCCTACTGTTGTTCAGCCTCGCGGTCAGTGTTGATAGCATCGCGGTCGGGCTGAGCTTCGGGCTGGAGGGCGTCCCGATCCTCTTTCCCTCCGTGTTGATTGGCGTGACGGCTTTCGTGTTCACCTACATCGGTGTGGCAGTCGGTTGCAAGACTGGGGAGTGGATCGGTAGGTGGTCACAGGTGGCTGGTGGCCTCGTCCTGTTGTTGATTGGGCTGAGGGTTCTCCTCAGCCACATAATGGTGTAGTTACTCCTGTGCCTTCATTGCGCCGACTTTTGCGATCTCGAGCGGCGGGACGCAGTCGTCGGGGATGGGGGTCTTGTATGTCCTGCCCTTGAGGCGGTCCTTATGCTCCGCCTTGGCCTTCTTGAGTAGTTCGGGCTGGGTTATGAGGTCGAGGGCTGTGCCTGCGATGGTCTTGGCTGCGAATGCCAGGCTCTTGTGTGCGATGGTTGAGCCGCTCATGGTTACGAATTGCCAGCTGTGGCCGGGGGCGCCTAGTATGTTGCAGGCTGTGCCGAACTCCATTGTGGGGGTGTTCCAGCTGACGTGGGATACGTCTGTGCTGCCGGGGCTTGTTTCGCCGTCGTCCCATGGGTCGAGGATATCGGTGACTAGGTCGGTGTCGGCGTAGCGTTCCCAGTTTGGCATCTTGCTCTTCTTG
>DUKA01000064.1 GCA_013329615.1 Candidatus Bathyarchaeota archaeon | reverse complement strand
AGGACGGCGCAGACGCCGAGAACACCCATCAACAGGATCAGCATCCACTCCGCCTGAACGTTGGGTATCAGCGCGAAGGCGCCGACGCTGACCAATAGACCGATCACTATCGGTAGGAAGCGCCCGACGCGGTCGGATACCTTGCCAACTATGGGGAGGCTGACGGCTATCATTAGGGCGTTTGCCGTCAGGGCGAGGCCTATGATCGCCTCGTTGTAGCCCAGCTTCGCGGCGAATATGGGCACGAATGTGGGTATGCCCCAGTGGCAGAAGGCGTGGGCGAAGACTGCCGCCGACCCCGCCACGACGGGCTTCATCTTGAAGAGCCGCCCCATGGTCAAGGGGAACTCGAAGATCAGTTTTCTCGTGGCCCCCGACATCTTGTCGCCGTTCCTCTTCTCCACGTCGCCGCGGGTCAGCCACGCGAACAGGAAAACCGCTATCATTGAGACGATGCCGGAGACAATGAAGATGTGACGGTACTCCGGGTACCAAAGCGCGAGGAATCCGCCGGCGCTTGGACCGATCACGGCGCTGACAGCCCAGCTCATGTGGTACTTGCCCATCGCCTCCCCCACCCTCTCAGGGGGGTAGAGGCTCGAGGCATACGCCTCAGAGGGCGGGAAGAAGAGACTGAGCCCTAGGCCGCTCACGAACATCGCCACGAGTGGCAGCCACATGTCCCAGCTTATGGCGTAGATGAACGGCACAAGCGAAACGAGTATTAAACCAATCATGATCAGGCGCTTGCGCCCGAAGACGTCACTCAGGCTACCCGCGATCAGGCGCAGGAAGCTCTGCTCGATGTTCCTGATGTTATAGACGAGGCCGATGACGGCGGTTGATATGCCGAGCTGCGCGAGGAAGAGAGGCTGGAAGCTCTGGGGAATGGTCTCACCGAACTGGACCATGAATGTGGCGCCCCAGATGCCCATGAAGACTAGGCGTTTCTTGTTGTCCATACGTTTCGCCCGTGATTGCTAGAATAGGGGGCACAGGGGCGGGGATTAAAACGTTCCCAAAAATAGGCAGAATTACCTTCACGCCACATGGATTATAAGCCCCGGCATAACAGCCTCCCCTGATATGTGCCTCGCCATCCCCGGCAAGATAGAGTCAATAGACGGCAGAACCGCCATAGTCGACTTCGGAGGCGTAAAGAGGGAAGCCATAATCGACCTTATGGAGAAGGGCACGGTGAACCCCGGCACGTGGGTACTCGTGCACACCGGCTTCGTCATACAGACCCTCGACGAGAAGGAGGCACTAGAAACCCTAGAGGCGTGGAAGGAAGTCCTCGCCAACACCCCCAACCCCGACGAGTTCTAGCCTCTTCTCAGCTCGTAGACGACGCCGTCGAGCCAGACGCCATTCAGCTCAAGCGCCTTCTCCTTGTACTCGATCTCCCTGAACCCCAGTTTTTCGAGCACCTTGCGGCTAGGCACGTTGCGGGGGTTTGCCTCCGCCGTCACCCGCTCCACGCCAATGGTGAATAGGTGGTCGACCAGCGCCTTGGCGGCATCGGTGCAGTATCCCATGCCCCTCGCCGGCGGGATGACGCGGTACCCAATCTGGTAAGAGCCGTCATCCTGAAGCCTCCCCACAATCTGCCCCACCTTCTCACCCGCCGGCGTCTCGATTATGTACCAGAGCTGCCCCGGCTTCTCCTTGGGTAGCCACTTCTCAAGCTCCTCCAGCGTCACGGGCTCAAGTGGCTCAAACTCCCCGGAGTAGCCGGAGTCGTTCTCCCATTTGAGCAGGAAGTCTGTGTCCTCGATGCCGAACGGCCTCAGGTGTATGCGCTGCCCCTTGATCAATCCGCCTTGACTGCGCCGCGGTGGTAATTATTGTTGGCGATCGTGGGTAGGCAAACATTAAACGAGGGCTTCGCCAACAGTCTGTTCATGGTCGACTACTGGCGCGACTTCCCCGCTGGGCCGGAACCGCCCAACCAGATCTACATCGTGACGGAGATAACACGAGGCGGACGCAACAAGTACGAGTACAAGGCGAAGCAGGGCGTATTCATGCTCGACCGCGTCCTCTACACCTACTACCCCTGCGACTACGGCTTCATCCCCCAGACGCTCGACGACGACGGCGACCCACTCGACGCCGTGCTCCTCATCAACGAACACACGTTCACCGGCTGCGTCACCATCGCGCGCCCAGTAGCCAACATAAAGATGTGGGACGACGGCATACTCGACGACAAGATAGTCTCCGTCAGCACCACCGACCCATTCTTCAAACACATCAAGAGCCTCGCAGACATCCCGAAGAGCGTGATGGATGAGATCAACTACTTCTACAACAACTACAAGAGGCCGGAGAACAAGGAGACGCGCGTCGAGGCGTGGAACGACGTCGAAGAAGCGAAGGCGCTCATAGAGGTCTGCCAGAAACGATTCTGGGAGAACTACGCCAAGCTTAAGGCGTGACAGCCTCCGGGGTCAGGCTTTTAACCGGCGTGCACATGGCTGAGTAGGTCAGCCACAATGGAGTACAAGGCCGACGCCTTCCTCAGAACATCCGGATACATACCACCACGGGAGCAGTGGGCACCAGCAGACGAGGCACTCTATTCCCACGATCTAATCCTCAACGTCGAGCCGAAGCGGGCCGAGGAGCTGAGGCTACAGGCCATCAGGCACAGCGTCGCCAAGTGGTACTCCGGGTGCAGCTGGTACAGGCGCTACTGCAGGGAGTTCGACTTTGATCCCGCCGTACTCAAGACTGGCGAGGACATCGCGCGCGTCCCACTCGTCTCCCATAGATTCTTCAAGACCTACCCAGAAGGACCCGAGTTCGCGGGTTGGCTCAGCCAGCTCGCCCTCGACGGTGTACCCACACCGGCTATCGGCAAGAAGAACCCAAGCATCGACGATGTCATCGAAGCCTACGCCTCCGCCGGCCTGCAAGCGGTATACAGCAGCGGTACAAGTGGCAGATTCAGCTTCCTACCAAAGGACCA
>DUKA01000049.1 GCA_013329615.1 Candidatus Bathyarchaeota archaeon | reverse complement strand
TTGTAGGCGGCGACGATGAAGAACGCGACGGTTATCGCGGCGATGATCGCCGCGTCTTTCCTCCCCAGATTCACCCTTCTCGCCCTTCTCATGTGGCTCCGATTGTGCCTCTATCGGCTCATCGGCGTTTAAGACTAACGAGGTCGAGCCCCAGCGAGGGATAGATATAAAAACCATCAGAAACGATTACGGGAAGAAATGGATGCAAGGGTCCCCTCTATCAGCGACTACATAGCGAGAGCCGAGGCGAAGCTAGGCGGCGTCCTCGGCGGAGCCTGCAGGGTCGCCGTCTACCACGAGATAAACAAGGACCTTCTCAAGATCATAAGCGAGATCGAGGACGAGCGCTTCAGGAGCGAGCTCAGGTACAGCGAGCGCGAACTCACCATCCGCTCGAAGAAGAGGGGGTTCACCTGCTTCATAGTCTACCTCGACGAGAGGCCCATCGCCTTCGTCTTCGGCTTCGACGACCCGGAGAAGGGCGCGTACTTCTCCGATAGCGCGGCGACGCTCATCGAGAGGAAGGGCATCGGCTCCATACTCACAGCACTCGAGACCTGCTACTGCCTCGAGAAGGGGTACACATCGGAGAAGATGATAACCGAGGACCTCGACGAGTCGGGGCGCAGGCTAGTCGAGTACTGGGGCAGGTTCGGCTTCTACGTTACCCGCCGCGACCCCAAGATAGGCGTCGAGATGAGGCTCGAGCTCACACCCGAGGTCGTTAAGGAGCTCCTCGACAAGTACCTGCCGTAGGGCACCCGGTTATTTCATTAGGACTCTCAGCCTCTTCTCGTCATGGTCCTCAGGATAGGGCACAGGGGCGCGGCCGGGCACGAGCCCGAGAACACGCTCCGCGCCTTCACGACCGCCGTCTCCCTCGGGGCGGACATGGTGGAGCTCGACGTCCACATCTGCGCCACGGGGGAACTCGTCGTTATCCACGACGAGACAGTCGACAGGACGACGGACGGCTCCGGCGCGGTCGCCGAGATGACGCTGCGGGAGCTCAGATCACTCGACGCCGGGAAAGGGGAGAAAATCCCCACCCTCGGGGAGGTCTTCTCCGTGGTGCGTGGACGTGTAGGCGTGAACATCGAGTTGAAGGGGTTTGGGACGGCGGAGCCGGTCTACGACTTCCTGATGCGCCTATTCGACGATGGGAGCTGGCGTGTGGATAGTGTCCTCGTGACCTCCTTCGACTGGGGGATGCTCAGAAGGATGAGGGAGCTGTCAGGGGAGACGCGTCTGGGTCCCCTCGCCTACGAGGATGTCATCAAGGCGCTCGCCACCGCTTCGGAGCTGGACGCATACTCAGTCAACCCCTACCACAGGAGAATCGACACAGCCTACGTCTCGAGGGCTCACGCGGCGGGTCTCAGGGTCTACCCGTGGACGGTGAACGAACCGGGGGACATCCGCAGGGTCGTCGGCTTCGGGGTCGAGGGCGTCATCTCGGACTACCCCGACAGGGTCTAGAAGGGTATCTTCCCCGGGTTGGGTGGAACATTATAAGAACTTACAGAGCGATCAGGATGTGTGAGCCTAAAGGTCCCCCCTCTGAGTGAGGCACTCGCCAAGGCTGAGGCGAAGCTAAGTGGCGTCCTCGGCGGCGAGTGCAGGATAACCGTCCACCACGAGTTCCCCGATGGGCTGGCGCGCATGGTTGAGGGCATCGAGAACCGGAAGTTCAGGCAGGAGCTCCAGTACAACCTCAAGGAGCTCGTCGAGCGGTCGAAGAAGAAGGGCTTCACGGTCATCCTTTTTACGTTGAATGGGGAGCCGTTCGCCTTCGACCTCGGCTACAACGACGTAGTGGAGAACACCTACTTCGGGGACAGCGCCGCGACCCTCATCGAGAGGAAGGGCGTAGGCGCCGTGCTGACAGCGCTCGACGCGCTCTACAGCTGGGAGGCGGGGTACAAGGCGGTGAAGATGATCACCGAGGATCAGGACGAGGCAGGACGGAAGCTCGTCGAGTACTGGGGCAGGTTCGGCTTCCATGTTACCAAGCGCGATCTAAAAGTGGGCGTCGAGATGAGGCTCGACCTCACCCCCGAGAACGTGAAGGCGCTCTGCGACAGGTACATAGACTAGCTACTGCGCCGTGTAGCCGCCGTCGATCCTGACGTCGGTGCCCGTTATGTAGCCCGCCTCCTCTGCGCAGAGGTAGACAGCGAGCTTCGCAATATCCTCAACGTCGCCCCAGCGCCCGAGAGGTATCTTGGAGACGAGATCGTCGTTCTTCTCGGGGTCGCTCCAGATGGGCTTGGTCAATTCTGTTTCGAACCAGCCGGGGCTGATTCCGTTGACGGTGATGTTCTCTGGGGCGAGTTCTATCGCGAGGGCGCGCGTGAAGCCGAGGAGCCCCGCCTTGCTCGCCGCGTAGGCTGTGCGGTTCGCGGTGGCGACGTGGCTCATCGTCGAGGTCGTGTTTATGATACGCCCATACCCGCGTCCCTTCATAGTCGGCACGAAGGCTCTGCAGACGAGGAAGGGCCCGATCAGGTTCGTGTCTATGACGCGGCGCCACTCCTCGACGGGGAACTCGGTGAGAGGCTTTCGGATGTTGACGCCCGCGTTGTTGACGATTATGTCGACGGCTCCGAGGCGCCCGAGTACCTCGTCCCTGAGGCGGTCGACGTCAGCCTCCTTGGAGATGTCGGCTGCGAAGGTCTCGGCGCGTATTCCCCTTTTCTTAGCCTTCTCGGCGACCTGCCGGAGTTGATCGGGGTCGCGTGCTACGAGGGCGATCATCGCACCCGCCTCCCCGAGGGCGAGGGCTATCGCCTCCCCTATCCCCCTGCTCGCGCCCGTGACTAGGGCGATCCTACCGGCGAGTCTACCCGACATGATGACCGGTTTTACATTCTCATGTTCCGGCTTTAGCGTTGGCGGTTAGGGTTGATTAGCGTACGTTTTAGGGCTCTTTAGGCGGGTTTACGTGTCAGAAACGCGTCGTTTTATGCGCACTTTTCGTCTATAAATTGGTCGATTTACGTACATTTTCGTGCACATTCATTTCTCATTGGCGTCGTTTTCTGGGTCAGTTTGTTCAACGGGGCTGTTTTCTGGTTTATTCGTTTGGCCTCCCCTCCTTTCGTGTTTCGCTGTGTGTGTGTGTGTGGGCGGTGGGTTATTTTATGGGCGTGCGTCGATCGTAGGCGTGGCTGGTTTGAGGTGCGTGGGCTGCGTCTCGGAGATCGCCAGTGGGGCGCGTTTCTGCCCCAACTGTGGCGCCCCGATCGTTGCCGCGCTGGCGCCTAGCTGCATAGTTTACCTCTTCGGCGACCAGTTCGCGGGGCTCGATAAACCGCTGACGCCCGGGGAGAAGCTGCCCTGCGGCGACGCCAAGGTGCAGAAGAGGGAGCTGGCGCAGGAGATGCTTCGCGCCGCCTTCGCCCACCTTGAGAAGGAAGGGAGCATCAGCCTAACAATCGGGCAGAAGAAGACGCTCATATTCAAGTCGGATGCGGTCTTCGTCACGCTCAAACGGTGCGAGGCAACGGCTGGTGGAATCGAGGCAGGCATCATCGAAGCCGTCACCGGCGACGCGAAGAAGGACAGTGTAGACGAGGTGGTCGGCCGCCTCATTGGCGAGGAGCGCATCGACCCATGGGGCGCCGTCATCGAGCAGGCGAAGGAACACCTCCTGAGCCTCGGCTACTTCGCCGAGGAGGGGCGGAGCGGACTCGGGAAACTCATCCCCGGCAGGACGCTGACACCAAGATGCGACCGCATAGCCACGCTGCGTGGGCATGTGCCCGCCGTCCAGGCACTTCTCCGGGACTTGAACAGCCGCGACTCCGCCCTGAACAGGCGGCTCGGCGAGGACATTAAGAATGGCATAACGTCCCGCTACCAGACGCGAGATATAGAGGCTGATGAGTAATAGGCACAGGCGTGTGATGAAATGGCGGCAGATGTTAGCCTCGTCGAGGCCTCCGAGATAGACTCCGAGCGCCTCGCAGAAATCGCGAAGAGGGCGTACGACTCCGACGTCGAATACGGCGCGCCGGCCCCCGGCGGCCCACAGGGCTACGACTCCCCAGCGTTCTACACGCGCTCCCTCAAGTACCTCGGCTGCTACGCGGTCCTCCTCGGTGAGGAGGTCGTCGGCGGCGCCATGGTGAGCGCCGGCGGGACACACGTTACCATTGAGAGGCTGTTCGTCGACCCCGACCGCCACCGAGAAGGGGTGGGCTCTGCTGCCGTGGGGCTCCTCGCTGAGAGGTACCCCGAGGCTACTCTCTGGACTCTCGGCGCCCCGGAGTGGAACACACGCGCGCCTCCCTTCCTCGAGTCCCTCGGCTTCAAGCAGATCGGCTGGGAGCACACCGACCCCAAGGTTAGGGCGAGGTGGTTCGAGAAGCGTATCGGCGACGTCGAGGCCATAGCGCCGATAGGCACGCTGAAGGACGGCATGAGTAACGTCACCGTCGAGGGCAAGGTGACCGAGAAGTCGTATCCGCGCTCCGTCCGGTCTAAGAGGGGCGGGGAACTCATGGTAGCCAACGCGGGGCTCGAGGACGCCACAGGCAGGATAGTCATGGTCCTATGGGACAAGCAGTTCGAGGTCGTCAAAGTCGGGGCGCGCCTCAGGGTAGAGAGAGGCTACACCAACGCCTACGGCGGCGTCAAACAGCTAAACGTAGGCTACGGGCGCCTCATAATACTCATGTAATTTATACAGAGTCGGCGCAGACTCATTCATGGTCTCCGAGATTCTAGGTTGCCTTGATCTACCCTCAGGGCTAGGCATATTCACCGCGTGGATTGAAGCCCAGATGGCTTACAGGGGCCAGCCCGGCCTCTCAATCGCCGTCGTCAGCGATCAGAAGCTGGTCTGGTCGAAGGGATTCGGCTACGCCGACGCCGAGAGGAAGATCGAGGCGACGCCGAAGACGAGGTATAGGATAGCCTCGATAACCAAGCTCTTCACGTCAACGGCGGTGATGCAGCTGAGGGACAAGGGCAAGCTGAGCCTTGAAGACGAGGTCGCCACCCACTTGAGCTGGTTTAAGCTGAAGAAGGACTACCCCGACTCGCCTCCCATCAAGATATGGCACCTCCTTACCCACACCTCTGGGTTGCCAAGGGAGGCTCCGACGCCGTACTGGACAGACTCCAACTTCCCCACTCGCGAGCAGGTAATGAAGCTCCTGTCGACGCAGGTGGCGGCGGCGCCGACGGAGACGCTTTGGAAGTATTCGAACCTCGCACTCACCGTCGCGGGGGAGATAGTGCAGGAGGTCTCGGGGACGCCCTACGCGGAGTACGTCGAGGAAAACATCCTCAAGCCGCTTGGCATGAAGGACACGCTGGTGTTGCCGCCCGCCCCCGATGACCCTAAGTTGGCGAAGGGCTACGGCAGAAGGCTGCCCGACGGATCGAGGAGCGTCTCCCCCTACACAAACTGCAAGGGAATAACCCCGGCCGCCAACATGACCACCACCGCCGAGGACCTCGCCAAGTTCGCCATGCTCCAGTTCAGGGACGGTCCCGAGGGCGGCAAACAGATACTCCGGGGCAGCACCCTGCGCGAGATGCACCGCCCACACTGGCTCCAGCCTGACTGGAAGGAGGGCTTCGGCATAGGCTTCAAGCTGAGCCGCATCGGGGGCAAGACCTTCGTCGGCCACGGCGGAGCCGTGCAGGGCTTCAGGACGCATATCAGGACCAGCCCAGACGACAAGGTGGGGGTCGTCGCGCTGACGAACTCGGACGACGGGTTGCCTATCAGCTACGCCGAGAAGGCGATCCAGTGGCTCACACACCCCCTGACGAAGGGCAAGGTGGGCAAGCCAGACAGGGCATACACCACCTACGAGGGCAGGTACAGGGACGCGTGGAGCGACATGCAGACGTTGACCCTAAACGGCGGTCTCTACGCCGTTGACCCCAGCCAATCCGACCCAGCGCCCACACTCATCAGGCTCGAACCAACCGGGGAACACACGTTCAAGATGTACCCCGAGGAGGGCAGTGGCTCCCACGGTGAGAACATGATATGGGAGTTCGACAAGAGTGGGAAGGTCGTCAGGGTGAAGAGGGGCGAGAACTACACCTACCCCGTGAAGAAGTGGTAGACGGGGTAAAAACCCCCACCTTTCATTTTGTGATTTTCTAAGAATCGGGGGTGCCCAGGCGAGGTCGCCGCGCTGACACCGCTTGCGCGTCGTCAACTGGGGAGTGCAGGTTTCCTGACCAGCCTAAGCCGACCAAGTTCCTTCGCAGCCCGCTCCTCACGGCTCCGCGGCTTTCGGGTCTTCCACTGCTTCGACCTTTCGTCCGCTCCCACCTGGGCAAAAGCATACAATGCCGCAGGTGTATAAGCGCGTTCCATTGCGTTTTGCTATCAATTAGCGATTTCTAATCCACCGATTACGCCATCAAATGCGCCGTATCAGTTAAGTATTATGATCAGTCAAATGTCACTGATTAATTGCGTCCGATGCTGTTCGAAATGTGGTCGGTGTGCCAGTCATACCCGATTTTCTGAAAAA
>DUKA01000136.1 GCA_013329615.1 Candidatus Bathyarchaeota archaeon | reverse complement strand
TCATAATACAGGCCGCCTTATACATCATAAGCGGTCAATACGGAGAAGCCACACTAGTAAAATCTCTACTCATCTTCGGCCAGTTGCTCGTCGCGGGCATAATAATCATGCTTCTCGACGAACTAGTCCAGAAGGGCTGGGGCATTGGCAGCGGAATCAGCCTCTTCATCGTCGGCGGAATCACGGCAAACATCTGGTGGATGAGCTTCAGCTTCATCAACTATGATGGTCGTGCATATGGTGCTATCGTCGCCTTCTTCCAGGGAATACTCTCAGGGCTCCCAGCTCTGGAATGGTTCTACAGGTCGAACGGCGCACCCGACATGATAGGCTTCTTCACGACTCTCCTCGTCTTCCTCTTCGTAATATACGTTGAGGGCATGCGCGTCGAGCTACCCATCAGCCACAGCATGTACCGCGGCTATCGCGGACGCATGCCAATCAAACTACTCTACGTATCCAACATCCCCGTGATACTCGCCTATGCCCTATTCGCCAACTTTCAGATGATAGGACAATTCGTCTGGAGCAGATGGAACCTAGCCAACGACAACAACTGGCTGAACTGGCTTGGCACATTCCAGTACACCTCAACGGGCTCAATACAAGCCACGGGTGGACTCGTCTACTACATAACCGCACCGGGAACACTACAGAACGTCCTGAATTCGCCGATACAGGCACTCATCTACGCCGTGATCGTTATAGTGTTCTGCGTAATCTTCAGCGTCACGTGGCTCGAGATCGGTGGACTCGGAGCCGAGGACATGGCAAACCAACTCCTCGACTCGGGCATGCAGATCTCCGGATTCCGCAGGAACAAGCAACCAATAGTCACGTTGCTAAACCGCTACATCCCAACTATCACGATAATAGGCGGCGCCATAGTCGGTGCACTCGCAGCCTTCTCCGACTTCTTCGGAGTCTTCGGAAGCGGAATGGGCGCACTGCTCGCAGTCAGCATACTGTACCAGTACTATCAGACCATGGTGCAGGAGCAGGTAGCGGACCTATACCCCTTCCTACGCGGCGCACTAGAGTAAAACCCGGGGACGTTTTCTTAGCCCCCGGAGCACTTCTTTTCTATACTTTCACAACTATATTAATTATAAAGCAAAAACCCTGACAACGAAGCTTGAAAAGACGCCGAACCAACATAACCATTAACTATCCGAGCCCAGCTACTAGTCATTGAACCCCGTTGGAGAAGACCCCGAAGTCCATACCAAGCAGACCCCAAGATGGCGAACAATACTGGAAGCGCATCGACGAACTGTTCTTCAGAACACATGAACACGCCGAGAACGCCTTCAAAGTCAATCTATACGTGAATATCATCGTGGTCGCCGTCGGGGTGTTGATGCTCCTCTACTCCATCTACTATAGTTGGACGAGAAGTCTCGACCTCTACTCCGTAGCCTTCGGGGGAATAGGAGTCGCGAGTTTCGTTGGGCTATTCTACTACAAGCCACAGCTAAAGATCCAGCAGACCGTGGGTGATCTCACACAGATCCAAGTAGTCTATAGGACCTACTGTGCGCAGTGGGAGAACATTACCGATTGGGCACGAAGCAACCAGCAGCACATGACCCTCCAGGAGCTAGATGCCCTTAACAAGCAGCTCGAAGACCGCACAAATGTCGCAGTCGATAAGATAGAGAAGTTTGTAGGCGGTAAGTGAACGCGGAACCTTTTTCAGGTCATCACTTCGATATAGGCTCGGTCTAAATGTACCAGCCACCACGTGGTACCCGGGACTTCCTCCCCGACGAGATGTATAAGCGGAACTGGGTTCTTGAGAGGATATGCGAGGTATACGAGGCGTACGGCTTCGAGCCCCTCGGCACCCCCGCCTTCGAGAGCTGGGAGCTCCTCAAGATGAAGAGCGGTGAGGATGTAGTCAATCAGATCTACTACTTCAAGGACAAAGCTGACAGGGAGCTTGGTCTCCGCTTTGACTTGACGACGAGCCTCGCGCGAGTGGTGGCGACGCATCGCGAGCTCCAGATGCCCTTCAAGAGATATGCGACGGGCGCGGTCTGGAGGTATGAGAACCCTAGCGAGAAACGGTTCAGGGAATTCTGGCAAGCAGACGCCGACACGGTAGGTGTAAGCGACGTTATCGCCGACGCCGAAGTCCTCTCAGCCGCCGTAGACTGCCTCAAGAAGATGGGGTTCGAGGGCTTCTGGATACAACTCAACGATAGAAGAATACTGGAAGAATTCATCCTAAGGGCAGGTGTCCCCATGGAACGCGTCCTAGAGGCGATCCGTGCAGTCGACAAACTGCTCAAGATAGGACGCGAAGGTGTAATCGAAGAACTGAGAAGACTGTCCATCGGCCAAGACGAGGCTGACAAGCTTCTCGACGCGCTATCCCTAACCGGTGAACCCGAACATGTCTTGACCCAGGCTGAGAAGAGACTGAAAGACTCTTCTGAGGGACTGAAAGGGTGCAAAGCGCTTAGAGACATGATCACATATGCCAAGTCCTTCGGATATGCAGAATACATTGTAGTTGAACTGAGCCTTGCCCGAGGTCTAGACTATTACACGGGTCCCGTCTTCGAGGTATCCGCAAAGGGTTACGAAGACTACGGGAGTATCGCTGGAGGCGGACGTTACGATGAGATCATCAACATATTTGGGGGTAACACAACCCCCGCGACAGGCATCTCATTCGGCATCGAACGCCTCGTACCACTTCTAGAGATGAAGGGCGGATTCGACAAAATAGCCCTCGGCGTTGACGTCTTGGTTGCTCCCGTGTCCGAAAGCGTGAAAGGTGAAGCTATTAAAGTGGCTCAAGAACTGCGCTCCGCCGGTCATTCGACGATACTTGACCTAATGGGCAGACGTTTCTCCAAGCAACTCGAATATGCGGATAAGAAGCATGTTCGCAAGGTGGTCATAGTTGGTGAGAGGGAGCTAGCTGAGGGGTCTCTGGCCATCAGGGACATGGAAACTGGGGAGCAGACCAAGATCGAGCGCGGTAAACTACTCGATTGCATCTAACGCCAGTGTGTTAAGATCCCCTTTATCGAGGCTGTAATAGACAACCTCTCCGCGCCTATCTATAACGGCTATTTTTAACGACCTGTCCGTTTTCTTGGTTGATTGCAGGACCTGTTCGAGGTCGCCGATTGTTTCATTCATCCCCTCGTAAATCGTGTGTATCTCATAACACGGCGGTTTCTTCGAATACGTTCCTCGTTCATAGACGAGAAAGGTTGTGCCCTTGTCTGTCGACGTTTTTGCCACGAATCCCCTACCTCTGATGTCCCTATATATGATGTACTTCGTCCAGAGCAGGTCGTCCTTGGCCAGTTCCCTGTTCAGTATCTCTTGAAACGATAGTATCTTTTTCTCGTCCTCGTCTATTACTGCGAGGCGTTCCTTCTCGACGAGGTAGAGTGCCTCGCTTGGAGTGAGGGTTAGTTCTCTGTTTTGTTTCTGTCCGTAGCCGTCTTGTTGGAGGCTGTCCGCCTCGCTCTGCGTAGGGACGACGATTCTGTGTCCCGCATAGACGGCTTTTACTTGTTGCACACCTATCGGTACATCATTCTTGGATAAAACCTTGTCATGCACCCGTTTTACAGGGGTTTTTCGCCTCATTTACCCTACCCTTTTTACTTTGAAGACGTAGCGAAAAATGGGTTGATCGACGCGTTGTGCTACGGGTTTTGGTTTTTTCTTATCTCCCATCTGCTCTCTCTTCCCTCGCGTATCCAGACGCCACCGAGGGAGCGGATCGTCTCGTTGATGGGCCCCCATAGATCTCCGAGGAACTTTTTCGGGCTGACTAGCGTGGCATCTTCGCCCTCTTCGATGTTTAATAGGTTCGCGTCTACACCCGCAGTTTTTAGTTTCTCGGCGAAACTTGATGGAGGCCAGATCTCGGTTTCTTCTTCGGCTACGTCTTCCCTGTGTTGGGTTATCGCTGTAGCTTTACCGACCGAGAGGATTATGCCTATCTTTGAGCCGCAGTCCGGGCAGGTGAGCCAGATCACCTTCGATTCGTCTTTGCTCAAGTGATTGTCGAGGTTGTTTAAACCCGTTGTATTATTAAATCCTCTCTTGATTAGGATCGGAATTTTCGTTGCGGTGAAAAATTATTTTAACTATAAATAGAATAATTATCCGGAGGGTTTGCCTTGAGTGTCCAACAGCATGAGTATGTTTGTCCATATTGTACTCGGAGGTCGGCGAGTCCCGGAGGCGTAAGGTTTCACGTCAAGCTTACACACCCCGAAAAATTGGATGAGTTCACCACCGTCCACTTGTCGAAGATGACTGCTCAGTTTAAGGAAACACATCCCGAAACCTGAGGCGCGTATTTTTTCCTCTTTATATTGGGGTTATGGTCGTGATTTATGGCCCTAATCTTGAAGGTATACATTTTATAAGGCCTAGATGTTGGGTGCCGATCTAGCGTCGATCCTCGTGGATATTTCTCTACGGCGTGCAAATCCGTCGAAAAGTGAATGTGCTCGAAAAGGGTGGATCGGAGGATCGAAGCGAAGTAATGGACAACGATCCTGTCTATGCCATTTTTCGCCTTAGAGCCACCATTTTTTAACCCCCGATGTCTTCTCATATCCGATTTCGATGAAACTCACCGACTCCGTCTATCTCGTTGGTGGCTCCGCCTACGGACTCTCGGCGATGGGGGACTGTAACGTTTACCTTGTGAACTGTGGCGATGAGCTCGCCCTCATCGACGCCGGCGGCGGCATGGGCGTGAAACGAATACTCGAGAACATCAAACAGGATGGTTTCGATCCGAAAAAGATCAAGCTCGCTTTCCTAACCCACTGCCACTTCGACCACATCGGCGGCGCCCAGGAACTCAAGCAGCTGACTAAGTGTAATCTGGCTGCTCATAAACGCGAAGCTCCCTCGATAGTTAACTTGGATGAGAACGTTCTCGTCGAAATGGCGAGGGATAGAGGGTTAAAGTTCAGCGCGCCCAAGCTCGACGGAATGCTTGAGGATCAAGACCACATCCACGTCGGTAATGTCAGCTTCGATGTCCTACACACACCCGGGCATACCCCCGGCTGCATCTCGATAAAGATGGTCGAGAAGGACGGGAAGACCTCAATATTCTCTGGAGACATCGCCTTAACGACCGGGCGGCTCGGATTCATAAACGGACCCGGCTTCGATCTCTCCGAGTGGAAAAGAAGCATAAAGCGGTTGATCGCTGAGAAGCCAGATCGGCTATACCCCGGGCATAACACTTTCATGTTGAGCGGCGCGACAGATGATCTAAAACTCACGGACGCAAAGATGAATGCTCCGTGGACAACCATAGTGACGAGTGTAGGTTAAGAAATTGGAGAAATCGACCCGGCAAGCCGTCCTTGATTCGCCTTCACTAGAAGAGGCATACTCTATCATCAAATCAGGGATATCTCATAAGAAGAACGTCCTAGTCGTTGGGAGATGCACCGTTGAATACGAGGGACGGGCCAGTTCGAGCCTCAGTCCAGGCGAACGATTGGCGATATTCAAACCTGACGGCTCCGCTCTCATCCACCGCCCCCGAGAATACTCTCCAGTGAACTGGCAACCACCGGGAAGCCTTTTCCAAACAAAACTGAAAAACGAGGGCTTAGTTATCAGGGTGTTCCGGCAGAAAGACCATGAGGTCATGGAGATCACCTTCACCGCATTGAAGATGGTCTCCGTACTCAACCTGAAGGACGCCGGGGAGTTCACCCTCTACGCTAGTGAAAGCGACATGCAGGAGGCAATTCTCATCCAACCCTCACTCCTCGAGGAGGGATTCAGACCAATAACAAGTGAACGTCCCGTGGACCCGGGTTTCATCGACATACTGGGCGTCGACAAGAATAACGTTTTGACCGTTGTCGAGTTGAAGAGGGTAAAGGCGACGAAGAAAGCTGTGCTCCAGCTGAAGAAATACATGGACGTGATCAACATGGACGCCAACCGGAAGGTGAGAGCTATACTCGTAGCTCCCGCTCTTGCTGAAGGCGCGCTCGAGGTTCTTGTTTCGCTCGGCTACGAGTTCAAGGCCCTGACCCCTCAGCAATGCACCGAGATACTGAAGCAGAGGAGCGGAAAACTGATCACCGACTTTTTCAAATAAATACACATTATCGTTTCAAACTGACGAGACATAACTGAGAAAAAAAAACAAATATTACTTGATTATCTTCAGTTCCTTCCCGATCGTCTCCAGCTTGGCAATTACATCGTTCAAGTGTTCCCTCGTCAGCTTGGAACTCATCTGTACCCTGATCCTTGACTTGTCCCTCGCAACCATCGGGAAGACTATCGGTACGACGAATACCCCCTTTTCGTAGAGTTTGTCTGCGAGGGCTTTCGCCGTATGGCTTTCACCAACTATTATCGGTATTATCGGCGTCTGAGACATCCCCGTGTTGAAGCCGAGGTCCTCCACCGCCTTCTTGAAGTACTTGGTGTTTTTCCACAGGTTCTTGACGTGCCGTGGCTCCTTCTCGAGGACGTCTATTGCTGCAATTGTCGAAGCGACTACTGGGGGCGGGTGTGATGAACTGAGTAGCCAGGTCCTACTCTTGTTGTAGGCAAATTTCACGAGGTGTTCGGAGCCGGATATGTGACCTCCTACGGTCCCGTAGGCTTTGCTGAATGTGCCCATCTCTACCTGTACTTTCTTGTGGTCGAGGTGGAAGTGGCTCACTATCCCTTTTCCTTTCTCGCCTAGGACGCCTTCTCCGTGGGCGTCGTCGACGTATACCATCGCCCCGTGTTCGACGCCTAGTTTTGCGACCTTGTCTAGTGGGGCGATGTCTCCATCCATGCTGAATACGCCATCGGTGATGATGAGTATTCGTCTATATGGTGGGGCGTGTTTTTCGGCCTCTTCTAGAACTCTTGCAAGGTCGGTCATGTCGTTGTGTTTATAGACTGTTCTGTCGCCCTTCGCGAGGCGGACGCCGTCGATTATGCTACCATGATTCAACTCGTCGCTAATTATCAGATCTCCCTCACCTACGAGCTGGGGGATGAGTCCTGAGTTGACTTGGAACCCAGTGGGATATGTGAGCGATGCCTCGGCTCCCTTGAATCTGGCGAGCCTCTTTTCGAGCTCGAAGTGCAGATCCATTGAGCCAGAGATGGCCCTGACTGCACCCGATCCTACGCCGTATTTTTTCACAGCGGCTATGGCCGCTCTCTTCAGTTTGGGGTGCGTCGTGAGCCCGAGGTAGTTATTGCTGCACAGTATCACTACCTCTCTCCCATCCACCCTTGCGAGCGGTTCGCTCGGGCCTTGTAGTGTCTTAAGTCTCCAGTCGAGCGCCTTGTCGACCAACTCCTGATATTCCTTTGCCAAGAAACCCGTGGGATCTCTCATGAAACCACTAGAGTGTTACTGTCCGATTCTTCTTTTACGTTTTCCGTTCGAATAGAAGATGTTATCTAGATTTAGTTGGGAAATTTAGTTACGTGAGGGTTGAATGAGCGGCGATTTTGGGAAGATACTCGTGACGGGTTCCTATGGGCAGATCGGCTCCGAGTTGACGCCGAGGCTGAGGGAGTTGTATGGGAAGGAGAATGTCATTGCCTCGGGTAGGAAAGTTCCCTCGGTTGACCGTGGGCCTTTCGAGATACTCGACGTGAACAATATAAAGCGGTTGGACGAGGTCGTCGTGGAACACGACGTAGAGGTTATCATCCACCTCGCCGCGCTTCTCTCGGCGTCGGGTGAGAAGAATCCGAATCTAGCATGGCACGTTAACATCGATGGTCTGTATAATGTGCTTGAGGTCGCCAAGAATAGGAAGCTGAAGAGGGTGTTTAATCCCAGTTCGATCGCAGTCTTCGGGCCTGAGACGCCGAGGGATAAAACTCCTCAGGAGACGGTAATGAAGCCGAGGACAATGTATGGAGTTACCAAGGTTACTGGTGAGCTTCTCGGCGATTATTACAATCATAAGTGGGGTGTCGACGTCCGGGGGATCAGGTTCCCGGGGATAATCAGCAATGTCGCGCCGCCTGGGGGTGGGACGACCGACTACGCCGTCGAGATATTTTACGAAGCGATACAGAACGGTCAATATACTTGCTTCCTCCGCGCAGATTCAACGCTCCCGATGATGTATATGCCCGACTGCTTGAAGGGCGTAGTTCAACTGCTCGAAACCGATCTATCACGGTTGAAGCATCACACCGACTTCAACATGAGTGCCATAAGCTTCTCGCCGGCTGAGCTTGTGGTGGAGATCAGGAGACATATGCCCGAGTTCAAGGTAGAGTATAAACCGGATTTCAGACAGGCAATAGCCGACTCTTGGCCGAAGAGTATCGATGATTCTATCGCACGTAAGGAGTGGGGTTGGAAGCCGGATTATGATCTTAAAGCGATGGTTGGCGACATGTTGAAGGTATTGGGCTCGCGTCTGAGAAAAACTGAGTAATTATTAAAAAACTACTTTTTATGTCTATTAATTGTGGGACATAAATGATATTATTATCGTTTTTTCACTTCTGGATTGACCTGATTGAGTGGTTCTTCTCCACCTAGTACGGCTACGAGGTTTTTTGCCGCCCTCACTGCCATTGCCGTTCTTGTCTCAATACTGGCGCTGGCAATGTGTGGGGTGAGCACAATGTTATCCAGCTCGATGAGGGGATTTGTGGGATCGATCGGTTCATTCTCGAAGACATCCAGTCCCGCGCCGGCGATCTTTTTCGCCTTGAGCGCCTCATAGAGGGCTGCCTCGTCTACGACTGGTCCTCTGGACGTGTTGATAAGGTAGGCGGTCTTCTTCATCTTGACCAATTGTTGTTTTCCGATGAGATGATGAGTTTTATCATTCAATGGTGTGTGGATCGAGACGAAGTCTGACTTCTCCAGTAACGCGTCTAGTGTTTCGAAGAATATGTTGTGTTCTTTTTCTATTTCAGGAATGCGTTTAGGGTTATTGTATATCACATTCATGTTGAAACCTTGTGCCCTCTTGATCATCGCCTTTCCGATGCGCCCCATTCCGATTATCCCCAGAGTTTTCCCGTGGATGTCCGTGCCTATGAACATCTTTGGCCCCCAGGCATGCACCCATTTCTTCGCTCGTATGTTTCGGTCGCCTTCGGGTATTCGTCTGGCGGAAGCCATTATCAGGGCGAAAGCGCAGTCCGCGGTTGTCTCTGTGAGGATTCCCGGCGTGTTTGTGACCCATATTCCTCGTTTCGTGGCTTCGGCGACGTCGATGTTATTGAAACCCAC
>DUKA01000002.1 GCA_013329615.1 Candidatus Bathyarchaeota archaeon | reverse complement strand
CCAGTTATCTCCTCCTCGGTAGCCTTGAGTTCGCGCTCCTTCTCGGCGATGAGGTTGCCGAGCTGCGCGTTGCGAGTCTCGATCTGCTTTAGGCGGTTTGTGAGCCCCGTCCTGAGTGTCTGTCGGCTTACGAGGTTCGACCTGAGCATAGGGAGGCGCGTGTTGCCGCGCTCGGAGGCCTCGCGGTTAAACTCCTCGATTCTATTACGGGCGGCTTCCCTCTCCTCCCTAAGCTGCGTCTTCTCCTCCTCGAGCTTCGCCGCTTCGGCCTCGCGCTCCCGCATCTGGGTCATGAGGACGCCGAGCTTTTCTTCGAGTTGGCTAATCTGGAAGCTGAGCTTCTGGGCGGTGAGGCGCTTCTCCTCGCGGGTGAGGTGGTTGAACCTGAGGGCGTCGTTCCTCTGCCGCTCTAATTCGGTGACCCTCTTGCGCACCTCGTCGATGCGGGCGGCTGAGATCTCTATCTTCCGCTCCGCCTCTGTGAGCTTGCCCTTGGCTTCGGCCTTCTTCTCGTCGTACTCCTTTATGCCGATGAGGTCCTCGAGGGCGTCCATGCGCTCGCTGGGAGTCAAGTCGCTCAGCCGGGTCGCCGTGCCTTGGAGGACTATGTTGTAGCCGCCAGGTGTGATGCCCGCGAGGTGGAGGAGGTCAAGCACAGCCTTACGGCTCGTACGCTTACCGTTGAGGTAGTAGTCGCTCTTCCCGTCGCGGTCAACCTTGCGCCCGATGCTGACCTGCGCCCTGTCGGAGGCGAGGCCTCGGTCGGTGTTATCGAAGTAGACGGTGACCTGTGATATCTGTGGCTTGTTTTGGTCCTCCTCGCCTGCGCCGTCGTAGATGAGTCCGGAGAAGTCGGGGACCCTCATCCTCTTTGAGGCGAGTTCGCCGAGGACGAACTGTACGGCGTCTATGATGTTGCTCTTCCCGCTCCCGTTGGGGCCTGTGATGACGTTGAATCCGCCCTGAAAATTAAGCTTGATCTGGCCTCCGAACGATTTGAAGTTCTTTACCAGTATCTTGCTTATGTATACCGTGTTCTTTCCCCTCGCGTGGCGGGCTGTCCCCTCATCTGACTAGGCAACTACCCTCGGGCGATCGCTTGAATTACCATAATCCTGTAAATAATTCAAGCCTGATGTTCGGGATGGGCCTATTTGTGGCAGTATTACTACGTATTATTGTCGGATTATGGTTGATCTTTATCGTCCCCCGAGGAGGTTACTCTCATCAGTTGAGAACATCATATGCTTCGTCGCTTTTTTAAACCTTCCCCACCAGAGAGTACAATATGCCGAATAGGATCACCGGACTCGCAGATAAACTAGCCAAGCACGGACTCGACGCCTACATAGCCGCGAGGTCCCCAAACATCAGGTATTATGCCGGTAGTATAGGGGGGAGCTACCTCATAACTGCCCCCGACACCGACCCGCTGTTGCTGGTTTCCATCCTCGATGAGAACGTGGCGAGGGATCAGGCGAGAAGCTGTGGCGTCGAGACATACACGGCGGTTAGTCTACTGAATAGGTTCGCCGAGGTGCTGAGGGAGATGGGTGCCTCCTCGGTTGGCTTCGATGATCTCCCACTCGCCTTCAAAAACCGTCTTAGTAGAAGGCTCCCCGAGATGCACTTCAAGCAGGATCAGGGCGTGGTCTGGGAGCAGAGGATGGTGAAGGACGCGGGAGAAGTGAAGCTGATGCGGGAGGCGGGGAGGCTCGCCGACAAGGCGATGGAGGCTCTCTGGGAGAAGCTCTGCGTTGGCGTCACCGAGAACCAGTTGGCGGCGGAGGCATCCTACGCCATGATGCTGGAGGGGGCAGAGGCACACGCCTTCGAGTTCACTGTGGGCTCTGGACCAAGATCGGCTTACCCACACGCGTCGAGTACAAAGCGCAAGATCGAGAATGGCGATCTCATCGTCGTCGACATCGGGGCATCCTATGGGGGGTACTGTTCGGACATCACCCGGACCTTCATCGCGGGGAAGTCAGACGCGAAGAAGCGGGGGCTTTACAAGACAGTTCTACGGTCCCACGACGAGACATTCGCGGCGATGAAATCCGGAACAAAATGCAGGGAAGTGGACACAGTATCCCGAAAAGTTATCGAGGACGCCGGGTACGGACCCAACTACACTCACTCCCTCGGACACGGCGTCGGACTCGAGATACACGAGCCACCCTCCGTGAGCCAGAGGAGCGACGAGACGCTGGCGGCGGGCAACGTCGTCTCCGACGAGCCAGGCATCTACATCCACAACTATGGCGGCGTCAGGATAGAGGACACGGTCCTCATAAAGAAGGGCGGGGCGGAGAGGCTAACGAACTTCCCGAGGGACATCGAAAAGGCTGTTTTCTAACTACTTCCCGTACCGCCTGTTGCGCCGCTGATAATCCCTTATGACCCTCTGCAAGTCAATCTCCCTGAAATCGGGCCAGTAAACGTCGACTATGAAGAGCTCGCTGTACGCCGCCTGCCAGAGGAGGAAGTTGCTGAGCCGCGACTCGCTACCCGTCCTGATAATGAGATCGGGCTCCTGCTGGGGCAGGTGCTTCGTGTAGAGGTGTTCCTCGATGAGCTCCTCGCTCATCTGCTCGGGCTCAAGTTTTCCCGCCTTAACCAGCTGTGCGAGTTCCTTGGTTGCGTCGACTATCTCGGCGCGCCCGCCGTAGGCGAGTGCGACGTTGAGGTAGAACTTGTCGTTGTTTTTGCTCTGTTCCTCGACATCGTTGATGAGTTTCTGGAGTTTCTCAGGGAGGAGGTTCCTGCGGCCTATGGCTTTAACGCGGACTTGGTGCTTCTTGATGACGTCCGAGGCGAGCACGTCGTTGAGCGCCTTCTCGTATACCTTCATGAGCTCCTCGACCTCCTTCTCGTTTCGCTTGAAGTTCTCGGTGGAGAAGGCGTA
>DUKA01000216.1 GCA_013329615.1 Candidatus Bathyarchaeota archaeon | reverse complement strand
GGCGACCGAGTGCATGATGGACGAACTCGCCGAGGCGATAGGCATAGACCCAGTCGACTTCCGCCTAATGAACTACATTGGTCAGGGCGACCTCTTCTGGGGGCAGGGACCGACCGTTAAAAGCATCATCCAGAGCTGCGGCGTCGAGGAGATACTAACCCGCGGCGCGAAGGAGATCGATTGGTACAACCGCCCTAAGGCTGGGAGCCAGGCGGGGCGCTACAGGCGCGGCGTAGGGATGGGGAGAGGCTACCACACGAGCAGCGCCGGCGCGCCGGTCCCCGGCACGGTCGTCGACTTCGGTGGAGCACTCCTCAAGCTCAACGAGGACGGCACATTCGACTACGTCACCGCACTCATGGACCACGGAGGCGGCACCGTCGAGGCACACGCCAAGATCATAGCCGAGGAGCTATGCGTCCCACTCGAAAACGTCAACATAATCCAAGCCGACACAAGCACCACCGTCTACGACGTCTGCACACACGCGAGCAGGGGCATCTACTCCGGCGGAGGAGCTGCGTTGAAGGTGGCGCGCCAGGTCAAGGACAAGATCAGGGAGAACGCCGGCAAGATACTCGACGCCTACCCGCACGCGCTGAAGTTCAGGGTCGACCCCGTCAAGAAGCAGGGCGTCGTCTACGCCGAGGGCGTCGCGGGGCGCGAGGTGACCTTCAAGGAGATAGCCTACACGATGAGGCACAAGAACTGGGGCACCATAGCATCGGTGGACAGCTACCGCCAGCCCGCCTGCCCGCCCCATTTCACCGGCTACTTCGTAGAGGTCGAGGTGGACACGTGGACGGGTAAGGTGCGCCCGATCAAGATCATCGCCGGCGCCGACATCGGCACCGTCATCAACCCGACGCTCGCCGCGGGGCAGATACACGGCGGATTCGCACAGGGCTGGAGCATGACACTCCTCGAAGATACACCTCACGACCCAAAGACGGGCGATCTCGTAAATAGGGGCTTCCTCACCGACTACAAGATTCCGTCGGCGCGGGACATGCCCCACCTCGAGGACTTCAAGGTCTTCTTCGTGGACACGTATGAGGATACGGGTCCCTTTGGGGCGAAGGGCATAGGCGAGGGCGCTTTGAACCCCGTCGCCGGGGCGGTGGCGAACGCCATCCAGAACGCGCTCGGCGTAAGATTCTACGACCTCCCAATCACCCGCGACAAGATACTCGCGGCGCTCAACAAGAAGGAGGGCCAGCAATGAGCATCAACACACACAACACACACATAGTCAACGGCTTCGCCTACCACGCGCCAACGAGCGTCGCTGAGGCTACAAAGCTCCTCGACGAACACGGCGTCGAAGCGTCCATACTCGCAGGGGGCACCGACCTCGTCCCTAAGATGAAGCAGGCGATCCTCAAGCCGAAACACGTCGTCAACCTCAAGCACATCCCCGAACTCGCGGGCGTCCGCGAGGAGGCGGAGCAGATCAGGATCGGCGCACTGACGCGTCTACGAGACCTGGAACGCAGCATCATTGTCACCGAGAAACTCCCACTCATCCACGAGGCGATCACAGCCATCGGCTCGGTGCAGATACGGAACATGGCGACCGTCGGCGGCAACCTCTGCAACGCTTCGCCGGCTGCGGATAGCGCACAAGCTCTCGTCGCACTCGGCGCCAAGGCGAACATCGCCGGGCCAAAGTGTGAAAGGAGCATCGAGCTTGAAAGCTTCTTCACGGGCCCGGGTAGGACGGTGCTCGGAAGGGGCGAGCTGCTCGCGAGTCTCACGTTGCCCTACCCCGAAGAGGGGAGCAGGGGCGCCTTCATAAAGCTGGGGAGAACTAGCCTCGACCTCGCCACAGTCAGCATAGCCGTCAACGCGAAGATGAAGAAGGAGACGGTTGAGAGTATTCGCGTCGTCATGGGCGCAGTCGCCCCGACGCCCCTCAGGCTCAGGAACGTCGAGCAGAGCCTCGCTAAGAAGAAGCTGACTGTCGACGCGATCGAGGAGGCGGGCAAGCTCGTCTCGGAGAGCATAAAGCCGATCACGGACATCAGGGGGACCGCCGAGTACAGGCGTGTCGCCTCGAAGGGGCTCGCCATGGAGGCGCTTACCCGCATCCTCGACGGCTCAAGGAGGGACAAGTGATGAAAATCACAATAAGGGTCAACGGAAAGCCTCGGGGTTTCGACGTGGAGCCCAACACGCTGCTCCTCAACCTCGTCAGGGACGGGATGCTCCTCACCGGGGCAAAGTACGGGTGCGGGGTCGGCGAGTGCGGCGCATGCACGGTGCTCCTCGACGGTGAGTCGGTGCTCGCCTGCATGGTCCTAGCCTTCGACGCGGACGGGCGCAACGTCGAGACCATCGAGGGGCTCGGCGAGTACGACAGCCTCCACCCGATACAGGAGGCTTACCTCGAGGAGGGCGCCGTACAATGTGGATTCTGCACACCCGGATTCGTCATGTCCACCAAGGCGCTCCTCAGCGAGAAGTCACAGCCGACTGAGACGGAGATCAGGGAATACCTTAAGGGCAACATGTGCAGGTGCACGGGCTATGTCAACATAGTTAGGGCGGTCCAGTCCGCCGCGGCGAAGATGAAGGGACCGGGTTGAGGACCGGGGCGATCGTCCTCGCAGCCGGTAAGAGCAGCCGGATGGGGGCGAACAAGCTCCTCCTAGAGGTGGCCGGGCGCACCGTACTCGATCGGCTTCTCGACGCGCTCACTCAGGCTGTGGACGAGGTCGTCGTTGTCACGGGCAACAACCCAGAGCCGATACGGAAGATAGCCGAGGCGCACGGTGTCCGCGTCGCCCACAACCCCGACCACGAGAAGGGGATGACCACCAGCTTCCAGACCGGGATCAGGGTGATGAGAAACGTCGATGCGGCTTTCCTCGTCCTAGGCGACCAGCTCGGGCTGAGGCCCGAACTCATGCGCAGGATGGCGGCGGCGATGGAGGACGTCCCCGGCGCCTTCATGGTGAGTCCGACACACGGCGGGAGGAGGGGGCACCCCGTGCTCTTCAGGGCGAGCCTGTTTGGGGAGATACTCGGGGTGGAGGGGACACTCAGGGAAGTCGTCGACGCCTACGCGGACGCGCACGTCCACGTCGAGGGGGGAGAGTGGAGCACCCTCGACTTCGACACCCCCGAGGACTTCGAGCGCGCCAAGCGGCTATTCGAGCGGTAACAAATACTCCCTAATGGCGTGCTACTACACATAACGAGAAAAAAAATTTCTTCGACTGCATAAAACACGTGCCCCCTTTGCGGAGATCAGCACGTCGTCGAGGTCATTGTTGGGCTCTCTTTGACATGAGGGTTTATTTTCGATGTACTGGTGGTATCCCCCGCCTATTTCACCCGGGTCACACCGCGTTTCGTGCCTCACTCTTATAACGGCACGGACAATTTTTCCCCTCTGTGGTCGTGTTGGCGAAGAAGATCACTCAGGTCGACGTCATCAGTTTGAACGTGGAGCGCCTCGCGGGGCGCGACGCGATGGAGAAGGTCATGGAGGGGCGGGAGGATCTCAAGCCCAGCATAGGGATGCGCCCCTCGCCGAGTGGGTCAAGGGCGCCGTCGACAGGATGGACGCCCTCCTCCCCGAGGAGACGAGGAACGGCGTCATGGAGTCCTGCGGGAAGAACTGCAGCGAGGCGAACAGGCGCGTCATAGACGCCGGCATCGTCAAGAGGAAGAAGGCGAAGACCGAGGAGTCCTTCATCGACGCCGAGGTCAAGGCGTCGAAGGCGAGCGTGAGGCTGGAGCGAGGCGACGGCGTCCTCTACCAGATCTATACGCCCCGCGGCTTCGGCAAGGGGCTCCGGTGCTACTGCAGCCTCGCACGCGGGCTGCCCGAAGGGGAGAAGATGTCGCCCACATACTGCAGGTGCGGCGAGGCGTTCGCGCGTAACTACTGGCAGAGCGTCCTAGGGAGACCCGTCGAGGTCAAGCTCCTAGAATCTGGGCTAACCGGCTCCGACGTGTGCCGATTCGAGATACGCCTCTGAGCCGGGCGCTAGAGTTAAATCACCTACTTTTCACTCCGGAAGGCATGGACGCGGCAGCAAACGGGGTCACCGACGAGTCGACGAAGTGCGTGATGGTCATCGACTCGGGGCTCCCAGTCGGGCTCAGGGTGAACACCGCCGGGCTCCTCGGGGCGACGCTCGGCAGGAGGCTGGAGAGGATAATCGGCCCGGACGTCGTCGACGCCTCGGGGGAGAACCACGCCGGCATACTCAACGTGCCCCTCCCCATACTTTCCGCAGACGCCGACACAATCAAGGCGATCAGGGAGAAGGCGGTGAAGACGGGAGGTCCCCTCGTCGTCGACTTCACCGAGACGGCACAGAGGGAGGTGCGGTACGAGGACTACGCTGGGAAGCTCGCCGCGACTCCCGCCGGGGAGCTGAAATATCTCGGCGTCGCCCTCTACGGGCCGAAGAAGGCGATAAACAAGCTCGTGGGGAACCTGCTCCTGCTCCGCTAGCCCCGTTTCCTCTTTATCATCTCGGCGACTATGCTGACGCC